>NZ_MBEM01000118.1:0-15436 GCF_001954045.1 Mycobacterium sp. SP-6446
TACGGGTCCTCCAGCTCGATCTCCTTGGCGATGGACACACCATCGTTGGTGATCGTGGGGGCACCCCACTTCTTCTCTAGGACGACGTTGCGGCCCTTGGGACCCAACGTCACCTTTACCGCGTCGGCGAGGCTGTTCAGGCCCCGCTCGAGGCCGCGCCGGGCCTCTTCGTCGTACGCAATTGTCTTGGCCATTGCGAAGTGATTCCTCCGGATTGGGGATGACACGTCCTGGCCGGGTGCAGTGCCCGCGACGGACGACCGGGCTGTCGTTGGGCCTGGTCTCACCGTCCCGACCTAGCACTCACCGGTCGCGAGTGCCAACGTCATTCTTAGCACTCGCCCATGTCGAGTGCAAGAAGACCCCGGCGGTTATCGCCCCGCGCGTAAACCGTCGACGACGACTTCGATCACCCGGTTGGCCAACTCCGAGTTGTACGCCTCCATCGCCTGGCAGCCGACCAGGATCGACTTGACCTCGCGCACGCCGACGTCGCGGCGCGCGGTGCCCGCTTCCTGCGCCGCGTGCAGCAGGTCGCCGAGCGCGGCCAGGAACGCATCCTCGGCGTCGGGCGCGACGCTCGCGATGTCGATGCCCAGCCCGGCCAGCGCGTCAACCAGCCCGCGGTCCGTCGCGCCCCACCGCAGCACCATCGAGCGCAGGAAACTGAACAGCGCTTCACCCGGACCGTCGGATTTCAGCAGGGCGTACCCGTCGTCGACGAGGTGCTGCATCCGGTCGTGGATGACGGCCTGAAAGAGCGCCTCCTTCGTTGGGAAGTGCCGGTAGACGGTGCCGGCCCCGACCCCGGCGCGCCGTGCGATCTCGTCGATCGGCACGGACAGGCCCTCGGCGGCAAAGGTGTCGTAGGCGACCTCCAGGACCCGCGCGCGGTTGCGCGCCGCGTCGGCGCGCAACGGTCGGGCAGCCGGCTGCGCCATGTGTCCATCGCCCTTTCGGTTGACAAAGCGGGGCGGGCGTTCCGTATAGTAACCAATCAACCGGAGCGCTCGCCCCGTTTACCTTACAAGCTTAGGAGCTTGCATGACCCCTTCTAAGGCCAAGTGGACCACCGCGGACATTCCCGACCAGACCGGCCGCGTCGCCGTCATCACCGGGGCCAATACCGGCCTCGGCTACGAGACCGCCGCCGCGCTCGCCGACCACGGAGCCCATGTGGTGATGGCGGTGCGCAACCTCGACAAGGGCAAGGACGCCGCCGCGCGGATCACCGCCAACAGCCCGCATGCCGATGTCGCGCTGCAGGAACTCGACCTGACCTCGCTGCAGTCCATCCGCGCCGCGGCGGAGCAGCTGCGCGCCGAGCACGACCGCATCGACCTGCTGATCAACAACGCCGGCGTCATGTACACGCCGAAATCGACCACTAAGGACGGCTTCGAGCTGCAGTTCGGCACCAACCACCTGGGCCACTTCGCCTTCACGGGCCTGCTGCTCGACCGGCTGTTGCCGGTTGCGGGTTCACGGGTTGTGACGGTCAGCAGCGTCGGCCACCGCATCCTGGCCGACATTCACTTCGACGATTTGCAGTGGGAGCGCCGCTACAACAGGGTCGCCGCCTACGGGCAGGCCAAGCTGGCGAACCTGCTCTTCACCTACGAACTGCAGCGGCGGCTGGCGCCCCACGGGACGACGATCGCCGCGGCCGCGCACCCCGGCATGTCGGACACCGAGTTGATGCGCAACATGCCCTCCTGGCTGCTCTCCGCGTTCGAGCGGCTCGCACCGCTCATCGCCCAGGACGCGGCCATCGGCGCGCTACCCACCCTGCGTGCCGCCACCGACCCGGCGGTGCTCGGCGGCCAGTACTACGGGCCCGACGGCCTCGGCCAGACTCGGGGCTATCCCAAGATCGTGGGGTCTAGCAAGAAGTCGCATGATGCCGATCGGCAGCGCCGATTGTGGGCGGTGTCGAAGGAGCTGACCGGGGTGGTCTACCCCGTCGACTGATCCGCGGCGCGGGCCACACTGGACTCATGTCCCTTGTCGTACCGCCCTATCCACCGCCCCGATACACCAAGGACGAGCCCGAGATCAGCGCGTGGCTCAAGCGCGCTGACGAGCCGCCCGACTACGAGACGTTCGGGACCAAGTACCACTACCTGGCCAACCAGCAGGCCACCGACGGCGACTACGGCCTGTACCGGGTCGACATCGCCCCGGCCGGCGGAGGGCCGCCGGCGCACTATCACCGCGCCATGTCCGAGGCGTTCTTCGTGCTGTCCGGGACGATGAAGCTCTTCGACGGCAACGAGTGGGTCGACGGCCACCAGGGCGACTTCCTCTACGTCCCGCCCGGCGGCATCCACGGTTTCCGCAACGAGGCCGACGAAGCGGCGTCGATCCTGATGCTGTTCGCCCCCGGCGCGCCGCGCGAGGCCTACTTCGAGGGTTTCGGCGCGCTGGCCGACATGACCGACGACGAACGCCGGGAATGGTTCATCCGTCACGACAATTACTGGATCCAATAGTCGTCGTGAACCAGCGTGCGAGTGCGTTCGAAGAATGTCCGCCCGCTGTAGGGCAGCTGCGTGACGACCTTTCCGCTCGGATGCCGGAAGTAGTTGGTGCACGCCAGCCAGACCTTGCCTTGCATGGCTGATTGGATCTCGTCGTTGTAGCGCCGCTGCGCGGCGGGCGTGACCTCGACGGTGCGTGCACCGCGGCCACCCAGCACATCGAGGATGTGGCGGATGAAGGTGGTCTGCGCCTCGTGGATGTACAGAATCGAGTTGACCCCGTTGGTATTTGGGCCGTACAGCGTGAAGAAGTTCGGATACCCGGTGATCAGCGTGCCGAGGTACGCCTCCGCGCCGTCGCTCCACTCGTCGCGCAAATGGCGGCCGCCGGTTCCGTACACCTCGATGCTGGAGAGGTAGTCGGCGGCTTTGAAGCCGGTGCCGTAGATGACGGTGTCGACGCGGTGTTCGACGCCGTCGACGGTGCGCACCCCCCGTTCGGTCAGCTCGGCGATGGCCGTCGTTTCCAGGCTGACGTTCGGCAACGCGAACGTCGGATACCACTCGCGCGACATCAGCGGGCGCTTGCAGCCGGCGGGATAGTCCGGCGTCAGCTTTGCGCGCAGCTCGGGGTCGGCCACCTTGCGCGCCAGATAGCTGCGGGCCAGCTCGGTCGCTTCGCGCGTCTGCGCGGCGTCCACGTCGAAGCTGGACGACTCGTAGGCATCGAAGGCCTCGTCGCGCAGCTTTTGCGCCATCTCGGGATGGCGTTCGAACTCCTCGTGCTGCTCGACCGTGAACGGAAAATCGAACCGGGGCGCGATCCAGATCGGGGTGCGCTGAAACACCGTGAGGTGCGCCGTCTTTGGCGCGATGGCGGGCACGTATTGGACCGCGCTGGCGCCCGTCCCGATCGACGCGACCCGCTCGCCGGCCGTCGACTTGCTGTGGTCCCAGCGCGACGAATGGAATTGGCGACCCCGAAACCGCTGCGCCCCAGGGATATCCGGGATGTGGGGCACATCGAGCATCCCCACGGCGCTAACCACGAAATCGAAGTCGTGCTCGGCGCCGTCGTCGGTAATCAGCGTCCAGCGGCGCCGAGAGTCGGACCAGCGCGCCGTGGTGACCGCGGTTCCCGGCCGCAGGTGTGGACCCAGCCCGTGCTCGGCGGCCACCTTCTCCAGGTAGGCCAGGATCTCGGGTTGGTTGGCATAGGTCTTGCTCCACCGCGGGTTCGGCGCGAACGAGTACGAGTACAGATGCGACGGCACGTCGCAGGCCGCGCCGGGAAAGGTGTTGTGGCGCCAGGTGCCGCCGAAGCCGTCGGCGCGATCGAAAATTGTGAAATCGTATCCGGCGTCGGCGAGTTGGATGCCCATCGCGATGCCGCCGGCGCCGGCACCGATGATCGCGACCCTGCGCCTCACCCCCATTGCGCGAAATAGGGTCGCTCGGGCCGGGTCTTCTCCACGAGGATGAACACCACTCCCCACGGGTCGACGAACCACGTCGTGCGCACCCGCGCGACATCCGCGATCCCGCTGACCAGAAAGCGCACGCCTTTGCCCTCCAGCTCCGCGCGCGTGGCGTCGAGGTCCTCACAGATCAGCCCGACGTGCGAGAGCCCGTGGTCGGTCAGGGCCGCGGCGGCGCGCTGCTCGCCGCCGTCGACGCCGAGATATTCGATCACCTCGAGGACGCGGTCGCTGCCGTCGTCGAACCCTACGATGGCCGCCTTCATCGTGGGGTCGGACACCATCTCGCCCATGTCGTCGCGAATGGCGTTACCGGCCATCACGTATGGCGGCGACAGCACACGCAGGCCCAATACGTCTCGATAGAACGCCACCGCGGCCTCGCAATCGGGCACGCACACGCCGGTGTGGGCCAACCCGGTAATCACGTTCTCGACTGTACGTCCGCGAGCCGGAAATCGGGGAGGGCCGATAATGGCCGAGTGCGCTCAGTCGACGAACATCAGCGTGTTGTATCGGGGATGATTCATGCCCGCCCGGCGGTCACGGTCGCGTTGGCCGAGGCCCAGGGTCTGGTCTTGGCCGAGGATGTGGTCGCGCAGCTGGCGCTGCCGGTTTTCGACAACTCCGCGATGGACGGGTATGCCGTGCGCGCCGAGGACACGTCGGAAGCCACACCGGAGCGCCCCGTAGTGCTGCCCGTCGCCGAGGACATTCCCGCCGGACGCACCGACCAGTTGACGCTCCAACCGAAAACCGCGCACCGGATCATGACCGGCGCTCCGCTGCCGGCTGGTGCGACGGCAATCGTGCCGGTCGAAGACACCGACGGCGGCGTGGACACCGTCGCGATTCGGGCGCCACGCGACCCCGGCAAGCACATCCGGCGGGCGGGCGAGGACGTCGCGCCCGGCACCACTGTGCTGCGCGCGGGTCAGGTCGTGACGCCGGCCGTCCTCGGCCTGGCCGCGGCGCTGGGCATGGCGGAGCTGACCGTGATCCCGCGCCAGCGGGTGCTGGTGATATCGACCGGGTCGGAGCTGGTGGCGCCCGGCACCCCGCTGCAGCCGGGGCAGATCTACGAGTCCAACTCGATCATGCTGGCCGGCGCCGTCCGCGAGGCGGGCGCCGAGGTAACCGCCGTCGCGACCGCCGAAGACGATGTCGCCCAATTCAGTTCGCTCCTCGACCGATACGCGGCCGATGCCGACCTGATCATCACCAGCGGCGGCGTCAGCGCGGGCGCCTACGAAGTCGTGAAGGACGCCTTCGGTCGGGACGGCGACCAGGGCGTGGAATTCGTGAAGGTGGCGATGCAACCCGGAATGCCGCAGGGCATCGGGAGGGTCGCGGGCACCACGATCGTCACCCTGCCCGGCAACCCGGTCAGCGCGCTGGTGTCCTTCGAGGTGTTCATCCGCCCCGCGCTGCGGGCGGCCATGGGACTCCCCGATCCCGAGCGCCCGCACCGGCCCGCGATCCTGGCCGAGTCGTTGACCTCGCCGCGCGGCAAGCGCCAATTCCGGCGCGCGATACTCGACGCCGACGGCGGCAGCGTCACGAGTTACGGCCCACCGGCGTCGCACCATTTGCGGTGGTTGGCATCGGCGAACGGGCTGCTGGACATCCCCGAGAACGTGGTGGAGGTGTCGGCCGGAACCCAACTGCAAGTCTGGGATCTGAGTTAGGCCGTCGCTCCGTAAGATGGCCGCGTGGCACGACGCCCCCGCACCATCGGCCCGACCGCCGAGGATCCGACTTTCGGCCCGCAACACATCGTGGAGTTGGTGCGCTCCACCATCCCGCCGGTGCACCCCGCAGGGCGACCGTTCATCGCCGCGGGTCTGGCGGTGGCCTTCGCCGGGCGCAACCACCGCTGGCTGCGCCGCGCGGGTTTACTCGCGGCGGGTGCCTGCGCGGGGTTCTTCCGTCATCCCCCGCGGGTGCCGCCCACCCGGCCAGGCGCCATCGTCGCCCCCGCCGACGGTGTGGTCTGCGTGATCGACTCCGCGGCCCCGCCGGCCGAACTCGGCATGGCGGAGACACCGCTGCCGCGGGTCAGTATCTTCCTGTCGCTCTTGGACGCCCACGTGCAGCGCGCCCCGGTCAGCGGTGAGGTGATCGCGATGCAGCACCGGCCGGGCCGCTTCGGGTCGGCCGATCTGGCCTCGGCGAGCACCGACAACGAGCGCACCAGCCTGCGGATCCGGACGGCCGGCGGCGCCGACGTCGTCGCCGTGCAGATCGCCGGTCTGCTGGCGCGCCGCATCGTGTGCGACGCGCACGTCGGCGACAAGCTGTCGATCGGCGACACCTACGGCCTGATCCGGTTCGGCTCCCGGCTGGACACCTACCTGCCGCCGGGCGCGGAGCCACTTGTCAAGGTGGGGCAGCGAGCGGTCGCCGGCGAGACCGTACTGGCGGAGCTGCCGTGATCAGCAGGCCCCGCGCCAGGCGGCCGGTAAACCTGCAGATCCTGCCCAGCGCGATGACGGTGTTGTCCATCTGCGCGGGGTTGACGTCGATCAGGTTCGCCCTCGAGCATCAGCCCAAAGCCGCGATGGCACTGATCGCCGCGGCGGCGATCCTGGACGGCCTCGACGGCCGGGTGGCCCGCATCCTCGACGCCCAGTCGCGGCTCGGCGCGGAGATCGACTCACTGGCCGACGCGGTGAACTTCGGAGTGACGCCCGCGCTGGTGGTCTACGTGACCATGCTGTCGAAGTCGCCGGCGGGCTGGGTCGTCGTGCTGCTGTACGCGGTCTGCGTGGTGCTGCGGCTGGCCCGATACAACGCCCTGCAAGACGACGGAACCCAGCCGTCGTACACGCATGAATTCTTCGTCGGGATGCCCGCGCCGGCCGGCGCGATCTCGATGATCGGGCTGATCGGCCTCAAGTTGCAGTTCGGCGAGGGCTGGTGGACGTCGGCGACGTTCCTGTGCATCTGGATCACCGGCACGTCCGCGCTCATGATCAGCAAGATCCCCATGCGCAAGATGCACGCCGCCGCGGTGCCGCCGAACTGGGCGGCTCCGCTGCTGGCCCTGCTGGCGATCGCCGCGGCCGCCGCGGTGCTGGCTCCCTACATGCTGATCTGGGTGATCATCATCGCCTACCTGTGCCACGTCCCGTTCGCGGTGCACAGCCAGCGCTGGCTGGCCGCGCACCCGGAGGCATGGGACGACGAACCCAAGCAGCGGCGCGCGACGCGGCGCGCGATCCGCCAGGCGCATCCGAACCGCCGATCGATGACGCGGCTGGGGCTGCGCAAGCCGGGCAGGCGGCTGCCGTGAACCCCGACGCCGGTGATAAAGCGGGCCGTCAGCTCACACTCACCGCGCGGCTGAACACCTCGGCCGTCGACTCACGCCGCGGCGTGATCCGATTACACCCGAATGCCATTGCCGCCCTTGGCATCCGGGAATGGGATGCGGTGTCGCTGACCGGATCGCGGACCACGGCGGCGGTGGCCGGCCTCGCCGACCAGGACATCCCGGTGAGCATCGTGCTGCTCGACGACGTGACGCTGTCCAACGCCGGGCTGCGCGAGGGTACCGCCGTGATCGTCACCCCGGTCACCGTCTACGGCGCGCGGTCGGTGATGCTGTCCGGCTCGACGCTGACCACCCAGTCGATCACGCCGACGAACCTGCGACAAGCCCTGCTGGGCAAGGTGATGACGGTCGGCGACGCCGTGTCGCTGCTGCCGCGCGACCTGGGCCCGGGTACGTCCACATCGGCGGCCAGCCGGGCACTGGCGTCGGCGGTCGGGATCAGCTGGACGTCGGAGCTGCTGACCGTCACCGGCGTCGACCCCGAGGGACCCGTCAGCGTGCAACCGAACTCACTTGTCACCTGGGGCGCCGGCGTACCCCCGAGCACCGCCGCGGCCCCCGCCCGGGGATCAGCCAGCCTCGCGAACCCCCCGATCCACGCCGAGGACCTCAAGGGCGCGCAGGCGCAGGCCGCCAAGCTCACCGAATGGCTCAAGCTGGCGCTCGACGAACCGCATCTGCTGAAAACCCTTGGCGCCGGGACTAATTTGGGTGTGCTGGTGTCGGGTCCGGCCGGCGTCGGCAAGGCGACGCTGGTCCGCGCGGTGAGCGCCGGTCGCAGGCTGGTTGAGCTCGACGGCCCGGAGGTCGGCGCCCTGGCCGCCGAGGATCGGTTGAAGGCCGTGGCCGCGGCGGCGACAACGATCCGCGACGGCGGCGGTGTCCTGATGATCAGCGACGTCGACGCCCTGCTGCCGGAAGCCGCCGAGCCGGTCGCCGCCCTCATCCTCGCCGAGCTGCGCATCGCGGTGGCCACCGACGGAGTCGCGTTGATCGCCACCTCCTCGCGGCCCGACCAGCTTGACGCGCGGCTGCGCGCCCCCGAACTGTGTGACCGCGAACTCGGCCTGACGCTGCCCGACGCGGACACCCGCGAGGCACTGCTGGAGACGCTGCTCAAGCCGGTACCCACGGGCGACCTCGACCTCGACGAAATCGCCGGCCGCACACCGGGTTTCGTTGCCGCGGACCTGGCCGCGCTGGTGCGCGAAGCGGCCCTGCGGGCCGCCTCGCGTGCCAGCGTCGACGGTCAGCCGCCCAAGCTGGAGCAGTCCGACCTCGTCGGTGCGCTCAGCGTCATCCGGCCGCTATCCCGTTCGGCCAGCGAGGAACTGACCGTCGGCAACGTCACGCTCGACGACGTGGGCGACATGGCCGAGGCCAAGCAGGCGCTGACCGAAGCGGTGTTGTGGCCGTTGCAGCATCCCGACACGTTCGCCCGGCTGGGCGTCGACCCGCCGCGCGGGGTGCTGCTGTACGGGCCGCCGGGGTGCGGCAAGACCTTCGTGGTCCGCGCGCTGGCCAGCACCGGACAGCTGAGCGTGCACGCGGTCAAAGGCTCCGAGCTGATGGACAAGTGGGTGGGCGCGTCGGAGAAGGCCGTCCGCGAGCTGTTCCGGCGGGCCCGCGATTCCGCGCCGTCGCTGGTGTTCCTCGACGAGATCGATGCGCTGGCGCCGCGGCGCGGCCAGAGCTTCGACTCCGGCGTGACCGACAAAGTCGTCGCCGCCCTGCTCACCGAACTCGACGGCATCGACCCGCTGCGCGACGTCGTGGTGCTGGGTGCCACCAACCGGCCCGATCTGATCGACCCCGCGCTGCTCCGCCCGGGCCGGCTGGAGCGGCTGGTGTTCGTCGAACCACCCGACGCCGCCGCCCGCCGCGAAATCCTGCGCACCGCAGGCAAATCCATCCCGCTGAGCGCCGACGTCAACCTCGACGACGTCGCCGCGGAACTCGACGGCTACAGCGCGGCCGATTGCGTGGCCCTGCTGCGGGAGGCCGCGCTCAGCGCGATGCGCCGGTCCATCGACGCCGCCGACGTGACGGCGGCCGATCTCGCGGCGGCCCGCAAAACCGTGCGCCCCTCGCTGGATCCGGTCCAGGTGGACGCGCTACGCGCGTTCGCCAAAGCTCTCTAACATCGCCCTCGCCGCGGCAGCCACGTCGGCTTCGAGCCAGCGTGGCAACGGATCGTCGTGCGCGTGGCGCCGCACCACCGCGTACGGCAGGTCGGCAACCGCCCGGGAGACCGCATCGACGGACCGCGCACTGCCGCTGCCGAACAGCTCCCGCGCCAGGCCGCGGACCCGCTGGATCAGCGGCGCGTTCATCGCCGCCAGCGTCTCGGAGAACGCCGCGTCGGGCTCGCCGTCGAGCAGATCACCCGGCCGCATCGTCAACAACAGCCGGGCGTCCTCGGGAAGTTCGCGAGTAAAACCGATGGCCGTGACGGCCATCGCGACGGCGCTCTCCATCGGGTCGGTCGTTTTCGTCCCCGCCGCCATTGCCCGCGCCTGAAAGCGTTCCAGCGCCCTCAGCCATGCCGCCGCCAAGATGCCGTCGCGGTTGCCGAACCGGTGATACAGCGTGCCGGCCGGCGCACCGCTGGACTTCGCGATCGCCGCCACGCTCGCCGCCCGCGGTCCGCCGTCGAGCACCAAGGCGCGTGCTGCGTCGAGGATCACATTGGTTTCGTGCTTCCGCGGTGGGGCCATGATCTAGTACGATCCTTCTATATGGAACGATTACCCTATATCGATGAGCATGCCATAACCGTTGACGCGAATCGCGACGACACGTGGTCGGCGCTGCTGCAAGTGATGTGCCGCGACCCCCGCGACCCCTCCACCGTGCCCCCCGGTTTCGTGCTGGACGAGGCGCGCCCACCCGAACGGTTCGCGCTTAAGGGACGCCACCCGTTCGCGGTGTACCGCTGGGTGTTCGAGCTGGACGAATCGGGGCAGCGGACAAGGCTGCGGGCGGCGACGTGGGCGGATTTCCCGGGCCCGCACGGCGGGGCCTATCGCGCGCTGGTCATCGGCACCGGCGGGCACCGCGTCGCGGTGCGATGGACGCTGCGACGCATCGCCGGGGCCGTGCGCGCGGCGCGGGCGGAAACCGGCGAGAGCGCCGCCGACTACGCGGACATCTTCGAAGTCCCCATCCTGCAGGGCGACTCGCGCACCGCCGAACAGGCGTTCCGCGACGGCCTCGGGGGCGAACCGGGCGCCCTGGCCGGCGTCGTCCCATGGATCCACCGCCACATCCTGAGATTTCGCCTGGGCCCGTATTCCTCGCCCGAGCACGTAATCGGCTGGCCGATCGCGCATTCGGATCGCGACGAGATCGTGCTGGCGACGGGCGGGCCCCTGATGGATGCCCGGCTGACGCTGCGACGCGAGGACGGACGGCGAGCCGTCCTCACCACGCGCCTGCATTACCGTCACAAGCTCGCCGCCCGAGCCGTCTGGACCGCGGTCGGTCCGCTGCACCGCATCGTGGCGCCACGGCTGATGGCGCGCAGCGCCCGTCGCGGCCTCACCCGCGGAGCGACCGTCCCTTGAGCCTGGGCCTGACCTGGGGTGTGCGGCCAACGGAACGAACCGTGCCGCTGCCCTGCGACGCATTGCGCCCGCGCGC
This sequence comes from Mycobacterium sp. SP-6446, assembly GCF_001954045.1. Classification (NCBI taxonomy): domain Bacteria; kingdom Bacillati; phylum Actinomycetota; class Actinomycetes; order Mycobacteriales; family Mycobacteriaceae; genus Mycobacterium; species Mycobacterium sp. SP-6446. The sequence continues at coordinate 10,938 of NZ_MBEM01000118.1, forward strand.
CGGCGTCCAGGCCGACCGCGCGATCAGCATCGCCGCGCCGCCGTCGATCGTGTTCTGCTGGCTGTGCCAGTTGCGCGTAGCACCCTATAGCTATGACATCCTGGACAACCTCGGCCGCCGCAGTCCTCGAGCGCGCGACCCCGAACTGGTTCACCTCGAAGTGGGACAGCGATTCATGACCTTGTTCACCTTGCAGTCGTTCACCGACGACGAGCAGATCACCTTGCGGTCCAAGGGCGTCGCGGTCACCTACGCGGTCCGGCCCGAGGGACCCGGCTCGCGGCTGCACGCGCGCGTGTGGTTCGCGGGGCCCCGGCTGCCCGCTCGCGCGCTGGCCCTCGGCGACCTGGTGATGATGCGCAAGCAGCTGCTCACGCTGAAGTCCCTGGCCGAGCGGGAAGCCGGACCGCGATGACCGAACGCCCGACGGCCGTGCAGGTCGTCGAGGGAATCGACCTGTCCGGCAAGGCATGTGTGATCACGGGCGCGTCGTCCGGGCTGGGCCGGGAGTCGGCGCGGGCGCTGGCCGCCGCGGGCGCGCACGTGGTGCTGGCCGCGCGCAACCATGATGCGCTGGCCCAGACCGCCGAATGGATTCGGGCCGAAGTGCCCGGCGCGCGGGCGTCGACGGTTCACCTCGACCTCACCGCGCTGGCCAGCGTGCGCGCGGCGGCCACAGCGATCGGCGACCTCGCGCCCGCGATTCACGTGTTGATGAACAACGCCGGGGTGATGTTCACGCCGTTCGGGCGCACCCACGATGGGTTCGAACTACAAATCGGGACAAACCATTTCGGACATTTCGAGCTCACCCGGCTCCTCGTCCCGCAGCTCGCGGCCGCCGGAGACGCCCGCATCGTCATGCTGTCGTCGCGCGGTCACCTCCTGGGCGACATCGACTTCGGCGATCCCAACTGGGAGCGCCGCGAATACGACAAGTTCGCCGCGTACGGCGCGTCCAAGACGGCGAACATCCTGCATGCCGTCGAGGCGGACCGGCGCCTGCGCGAGAACGGAATCCGCGCCTACGCCGTCCACCCCGGCACCGTGGCCACCTCGCTGGCGCGGTACATGTCCCGCTCGGATTTCTCCCGGCTACGCGAACACGCCGCGGCCAGCGGCGCGGCACGCGGCGAAGCGTCCGACGGCTTCCTCGACGTCGTGACGCCCGAACACGGTGCGGCCACGCAGGTTTGGGCCGCGGTAAGCCCCGAGTTGGCTGATCGGGGTGGCTTGTATCTCGAAGACTGCGGCGTCAGCGAAGCCGTCGCGCCCTATGCCCGCGACACGCAGCGCGCGGCACAGTTATGGACGCTCTCCGAGAAGTTGTTGAACCGATGATGAACACAACCTTAGGTCGGTTACATCCGACGGCCCGGCAATGGCCCACTACAGTCTCCTGTATTTGCGCCGCAGGTACCACAACATGACCACGCCCGCCGCGATTACGGCCAACCCCCCGGAGATGAACGCAATATCGAGGGCGAGGTCCGCCGGTTGGTAGGCTCGTCCGCCACGCACATGAACGTCCACCTGTGATCCGACCGCTGGCGGATTCTTGTAAACGTCTATCCACCCCCCGCTCCACGTCGACAAGGGGTAGATCGGGCCGGTCCGTGATGCTCCCCCGACGCTCCACATGGCGTTGCACCGGTATCCGACGATCCCCCGGTACTCGTGCGGCACGCAGTTAACGACCGTCGCCCTCGCGGGCGTGCCAGAATCGAAAACCTCGGGCAACACACCTTCTTCGGCCACACGCACCCCGGCGTACACAACCATGCCGGCAAAGATGACGCCGATCCACGCCAAGGCCCGCGCTAGCTTGCGGCGACTACGTCCCGTTCCCACCCCGGGATTCGCCGGCAACGGCGGCCGCGACTGGGGGAGATCTGCGCCGCCGACCGCCGCGTCTGGTTGATATTGCAGATCGGGGATTCGCCTGGCGGACTCATTGCGAGCCAGCAGCAGCAAATCGTGCCGTCGCCTGCCGAGGTTCAGCACGACGAACCCAGCGATGAAAAAGGCTAAGCACCACCAATAGCGCGAAAAATCAATCATCGCGGGAAGTCCACCACAAATCAGCACCAAACCCCCGACGATCATTAGCCATGCCTTCTTCATGGGTGTCCCCGTTGTTGTCAAAGAGTGCCGGACGGAATCTAGGCGGTTCGGTCGGTAGCCGCTGCGTCTTTCAGATTGGTGGCCATCCCGAATGTCTGAGCGAGCATCAGCAAATCCGCCGCGGAGACGACATAAGCAGGGCGTTCGTTCGAACCAGACACGTTGCCGTGCCACGAGAATCGAAATCCCGACTTGACCGCCTCCAGACATCCGATGGTCAGTGGTTGCACGCCCGGAACACACACGGCCAGGCCTGCGATCCCGGGATAGTCATACGTGCTGCCATCGCCGCTCGTGACACTGTCGGGCTGAAAAATCACCGGTGTCGCGGTCACCTGCGCACGCGACGCCGAGGCACTGGGCGCATCGCTGTCGGGGTCGATCACTCCGACCGCACGGTTGTCCACGTCCAGAACGAGACTGGGCCGCGAGAGTGATTGCTGAAGTCGCAACTGTTTACGGAAGGCGAACGATCCCAACTGTTCCGCCAAGTATGGGTTGGGAAAAAGCAGACACCGAGTCGGTTCCTCTGGTGCGGGCCCGCGTACACCCATCCCCGTTGGGCGGCCACCGACGGCGAGAAGCTCATCGAACTCCGCAGTCGGTAACCACGCATCGACGGCCTGGACGGGTGGCGCTTCGAGGCGCGTTGCGGGAGTAATGCGACGATCTCGTGCGCCAAGAACGAAGCGCTGACGGCCACAGCGCAGGTGCAGCGCTACGCCCATCGTCACCCATGGACCGAGCTTTGCCTCATGGAGTGAAAAGACATCGCCGGGCCGCAGATTGACGGTCAGGTCATCGCCCGTGACGGCAATCACGACCCGTTGGCGCGAACGCCACCACGCGTACGCCAACCAAACCAACGGAACCAGCATGACGACGGCCGCTGCGGAGCCCAGGCCCAAGCCGATCCCCATGCCCACGCCCGCGCTAGCTCCGACGCCCACGCCGACGCCCAAACCGACGCCGATCGTCGCGCCGTATGCGACAGCGAGGGTTCGCTTTCCGGTCGCGAATTCATTCATTTTGGAGGAAACGGAGGGAGGGGTGGCCACGAACCGGCGCACCGCATCCGATCCGTCGTTGACGTTCATTCCGAATGCCTCCGCTTGCGTCCGACACCAATCATTGGGACCCACCGACACATTCGAGTTCGGTGGTTACTGCAATACCGCGGTGCATTGAGCACATCGGCGCGTTGTTCTTGAATCACCCAGTCATCCAAAGCATTGCGGCCCGTCATTCGGGCACGCCGATCTCGTCGCAGATCGGCGGGATGATGATCAAGTTGCCGCGTGGGGTGCAGAAGGGATGCGGGGGCGGCGGCGCCGGCGACGGCGGAGGTGTAAAGACCGGGGCCGGAGTGTCCGCCGAAACGAAGCTGCGCACCGGATTTCCGTGCGTGTCGACCATCCGCACATTGCCCTGCCCGAACGGAACCTCATACCAGGTGTGGCACACACCCATGTCCCATTGAATGCCCCGGAACGGCAATCCTTGCCCAGGACACCAGTTGTGTGGCTGCGGAGAGAACGTGTCGGCATGGGCTGCAGCGGTTGACAGGCCGAATACGGCGACCGCCGCGCCAGCCGACAGCAGCGCGCTGGCGATCTTCTTTATTGTGCGATGGTGCGGCATGGCCTCGCGTTCCTTCCCTGACGGTCTGCGTCGCATGAGTAATTGGCTACCGGGATCACTACACAAGTGCCGGCGCGCTACCGATCCCAACAACCCCGGCCAAAGATGTTGCGCCCCGCTTGGGGACCGCGATCGCGTCGACGCGAATCAGCCTGTCAGACAATGCAAGTCACTCCGTAGCGGCCGCCAGCCCCTGATCACGGTGTTCCTGAACACATGAAAGGAAACCCGCACCATGGCTTTTGCGTCGCCTCCGGCGGCGGCGGATCAGGCCCATCCCAAACACCGGGGGCAACGTTTCCATGTCCCCAGACGACGCCCCACCAAGTGTGGCAGCGGGTCATGTCCCACTGAACATCCAGTCCCGGGCCTCCGTGGTTGTTACGTGAGTTTGTACCGCTCATTGGATCCCCCGGGCACCACGTCCATGGGTTACCGCCTGACAAGGGACCGTGCATCGGCGGCGCAAGGCCGGGATCGGCCTGGGTGGTGCCTGCCGCCAGGCCCATACCCGTGACCGCGACGCCCCCCGATAGCAGTGTCCCCGCGATAATCTTCTTCAGAGTGTGCTCGGTGTTCATGCTGTGTGTCCTTCGTCGTCCGTTGCCGACGCCCCGCGCGGAACAATCCGCCGCTCGGCCAGTTTTCACTGATGATGTGCCGACTCCTTGTCTCCGGTGGGGTCTGCGGTTGGCAGAACGGACGCGTCCCGGCGGCGGGGCCGGGGCGCGTGT
>NZ_MBEM01000119.1:0-2892 GCF_001954045.1 Mycobacterium sp. SP-6446
TTCTCGGCCACCTGCGATACCGACAACCCATCGCTGATCACCGCCAACACGGCCTGATACCTCTGCTCGGCCACGCTTAACTCCCTCATCGAAGGAGTGTCAAGGATCAGCCGAAGTATCTGTCAACCATCAGCCGGAACACTGTCGGGCATCACCCGAAGGCGAAATGTCAATCATCAGCCGAGGTAATACACCGCACTCTGTGCCCCCGGCAGGATTCGAACCTGCGACACCGGCTTTAGGAGAGCCGTGCTCTATCCCCTGAGCTACGAGGGCGGACGGGCTGAGCTTACCGGGAAACGCTACGCAGACCGCCGGGCGCGAACGTCAGCGCAGCTCCGCGATGACCTTCGCGAACGCGTCGAGGTTGTTGTCCTGCACGGTGAAGGAGGTCAGCCCGTACTTTTCACGCAGTCCGGTCAGCGTGTCGGCCATCTCTCGGGGCGACCCGCTGAGCACCGACGTCATGGACAGCAATTGCTCATCGGAGAGGTCCGGCGCGTACTGACGGGTCATTCGCAGGTCGGGCGCGGTCTCGCCCTCGGGCGGCATCGCCGTGATCACCATGTTCAGCTCCAGCTGATCAAACCGATCGCCCGCAGCGTTGCGCACGAACTCGATGCGTTCGGCCAGCGGGTCGTCGACGTCTCGGACCCTGGCGCCGGTCAGCCCGATGATGTCCGCGTGCCGGGCGGCCAGGGTCAGCACCCGATCGCCGTTGCCGGCGATCAGGATTGGCGTCGTCGGATGGTGTTCCTTCAAGTAGGTCGTCATGTGTCCGAGGTAGTCGACCCGCGCTCCGGCGCTCGGGTAGGGCAGCTCCGCGGCCTCGAATTCTTCCTTGACATAGCCGGTTCCGAGCCCGATCTCGAGGCGGCCGTCGCTGAGCACATCCACCGCCTGCAGGTCCCTGCTCAGCAGGGCCGGCTTGTAGAACGCGGCATTGAGCACATACATGCTCAGCCGCAACCGCGTCGTCACCATCGCGACCGCCGTCAGCGTCGGGCACGGCGCCGCCGCGCCGAGATGGTCTGGCACGCATAGGATGTCGTATCCGAGGTCTTCCGCTCGCTTCGCCTTCTCCACCAATTTCTCGCGAGACTTGAAGAACCGCATGCTCATCGAGAAGCGAAAATCTTTGGCCACCAACAACCTCCGTTCAACCAGCTAACGACACTTACCAGGCGCGCGCGGCCGCCGCCAAGCCCTGCACCAGGGCGGTGGTGACCGGCGACAAGCCGTCGGGACCCGGGAGCGGGCTGCGCGGGCTCAGGCCCCTGACGCGAACGGACAGCTCCAGTTGTGTTCCGCCGCTGCGCACCCGGTTGACCGGGTTGTCGGGATGTAGACCCCGCAGTTCGGGCGGGATGTCGTCGAGATCGGTGACGACCTGATAGCCCGTCAGCCGGATGTGCCGGGCCAGGTGGGCGGCCAGCTCGCGATTGCGGCCGCCGGCCAGCAGCTGGGTGCTGCGACCGATGCGGCCATAGCCGTGCAGCGAGACCGCGACGTCGACATGATCGAGAAACTCGGCCAGCCGGGTCGATTCACCGGGCTGGAACAGGACCGAGGGCAGGTGGTGCGGGTAGTGGTCGGGATGGCGCACCACATACACCGACGCGTTGGCGGTCTCGGCGGCGCGTTCGGCGATGACGTCGGTCATCTGCTCCAGGCCGCCGCCGTGGATGGCAAGGAACCCGAAACGCGACCGCAGCTGGCTGGACTCGATCACGCCGGGTTGGTTCAACAACGCTGAAAGTGACTGTGGCCCAGGGCCAGAACGCGGTCTCGCCGATGCCGGGCGAGGCCAGCGTGCGGGGTCCCAGCGGTGCAGGAAGTCGATCCAGCGTTGCGGAAGCCCGTGGTGCACCGCGCCGTCGATGATCCGCGGCAGGTAGCCGGGCCGCGGCGGACCCGGAGTCACCCGGTGATCGATGTAGACCCAGGCCGGTGCCGCTCCGTCGTTGGTGTTCACGGTGAGCCGGTCGCGCCGGTAGCGCACCGGTACCCCCTCGGCGCTATCCAAGGTGGCCAGGTCGTGATCGGAGATCTGCCAGAGCACCCCGTGCACCTGGTTACCGGTAAATGGCTCGACGGTGGCCACCCCGCGCTCGTTGATCAGCCAGTCGTGGTCGGACAGGACCGCCGGTCGCGGATCGGCGGCGTCCGGACACCGCAGCGCCATTTGGTTGACGCACAGGTTCGACCCGTATGCGAAGTAGGGATGCCGGCGGGCCGGCATTTAGCCGGTCACCGTCAGCCAAATCAGCACCACGTTAAGCAGACTAATCATTATTCCGACAGTCCAGCCAATAGCGGTCGTGACGGGATGGTTGGTGTCGGTACCCATAAGCGTGCGATTGCTGGTCAACCGGATCAGCGGAAGCACCGCGAACGGGATGCCGAACGACAGCACGACCTGCGAGAGCACCAGGGTGCGCGTGGGGTCGAGATCGAGCGCCAGGATCGCCACGGCCGGGCAGAGCGTGATCAATCGCCGCACGAGCATGGGGATTGAGCGGTGCAGCAATCCCTGCATGATCATCGCGCCGGCGTACGCACCCACCGACGCCGACGCCAGCCCGGACGCAAGCAATCCGACCGCGAACAGCACCGCGATCGTCACTCCCAACGTGTTATGGACCGCGGTGTACGCACCCTCGATGGACCCGCTCGTTTCGCGCCCCTGCAGGTTGATGGCGGCGACCAGCAGCATCGCCGCGTTCACCGTCCCAGCAACCGCCATGGCGAGCACGACGTCCACCCGGGTGACCCGCAGCAGCCAGCGCCGGGGGGGGGGGGGCGCGGGGCGGCGCGGGGGGGGGGCCGGCCCCCCCCCCCCCCGCCGCCGCCCCCCCCGCCGCCCGCGGGCGCCGCCCGCCGCCCCCCCCC
>NZ_MBEM01000120.1:0-1281 GCF_001954045.1 Mycobacterium sp. SP-6446
ACGCCGGCCGCGGCCAGATACAGCAATGCGGGCGCCCCGAGCCCGCCGGCGCCGATCACCAGCACCCGCGCGTTCTTGAGTCGCTTCTGCCCGTCGACGCCCAGGTCGGGAATGATCAGATGACGGCTGTAGCGGGCCACCTCATCACGACTCAGCTGGCGTGCGGGCTCGACCAGCGGCGGCAAAGACGTCTGGGATGTCTGGGACGTCTGGGAAGTCTGGGACGCCTGGGACGTCGACACCGAACATCTCCTCGGTTGGCTTTCGTCAGCTCTATCCATCACAGCAGTTGCCCGAAACAACGGCAAACACCGACGGTTGCTTCCCGGGGCGCGCGGGGGCCGCCCGCGATTACGCGATCGGGTAGGGCCAGGGATTGAATCGGCAGGTCTTGCCGTCCGCCTTGACGTAGTCGGGGTCGAACTTGGCGGCGTCGTCGTTGGACGTGGAGAACGTCTGCTGCATCATCACCGGCGCCAGGCCACCTTGCTTGTCGCAGGGCTCGTGACGCACGTACCCGATGGCGTGGCCGACCTCGTGATTGATCACGTACTGCCGGTAGGAGCCGACGTCGCCTTCGAACGGGACGGCTCCGCGCACCCAGCGCGCCTCGTTGATGAAAACCCGCGCCTGCCGCTCCGGCCCGTATACCGGGTTGTAGCACGACGTCTCCAGCCGGAATTCGTAGCCGCATCCCTCGCGCACGGTCACCGGAGACACCAGCGAAATCCGGAAGTCGGGCTTCACCCCGTTGCCGCCGTCGATCCGGACAAACGCGAATTGCGGGTTGTGCGTCCAGCCCTTGGGATTGGCCAGCGTCTGGTCGACCATTTCGGCGAATGCCATGTCGCCGCCGAACATCGAGGGGTCGATGCCGTTTTCGACCTCGACGGTGTACTTGAACACCTTGGCGGTGCCCTGGCCGAGCTGCGGGGTGGTGCCGGGCACCACGTGCCAGGTCTTCTCGCCCGCCTCGGAGAAGGGGCCGCCGTCGGGTAGCGTCCCGGCCGGCAGGTCGGCGTCGAACGTGGCCAAGCCGCGCGGCGGGGCGTCGATGATCGCGGTGCCCACCGCGCCGATGTCCGGCGGCCCCTGAATGGGCTGACTAGCCGTCGGCTTCGGAGCGCCCGTGCCGGTGACCGTCTGGTAGATGACCACCGCGGTGAGCGCCACCAGGACGGGCAGCGCGTATGCCCGCCAGCCGTACGTCGATACGAACCGTCCCAACCATGTTTGTTTGCGCCACTGGCGCTGCCGCCCACGATCGGCGCGAGCCCGCCC
>NZ_MBEM01000121.1:0-4370 GCF_001954045.1 Mycobacterium sp. SP-6446
GCGCATGGTGGTCAATGTCGGCGACACGGTCGGGGTCGGTGGGGGCGGCAACCCGCATCAGTGGTATTCGCCCGACGCGGTCACCAAGGTGGTCAACGCGATCACCGCCGCCTACAAGAAGGCCGACCCGAATGACTCGGGATATTTCGATCAGCAGAATCAGCAGTTCCTCAATCAGGGCCTGTTCAACTACCGCAGCGCGATTGCCACGATCAAAGCGAAGTACGCCGGGACGCCAGTCGCTGCAAGTGAATGGATCTTCTCCCCGCTCTCGGATGCGTTGGGGCTCAACCTGATCACGCCACCGGAATTCCTCAAGGCGATCAGTGAGGGCACCGACCCATCGCCGGCTGACAAGGCGACCATCGACCAGCAGATCGCGACCAAGGCGATCAAGGTATACGTATTGAACAGCCAAAACAGCAACCCAGATCTGCAGGCCCAAGTCGACGCAGCCAGAAAACACGGCATTCCAGTCGCTACCGTGACGGAGACGTTGTCGCCGGCGAACGCGTCGTTTCAAGAATGGCAGTCCACCCAGCTGTCTGGCCTGGCCGATGCTCTGCACGCCGCGACAGGAAAGTAGATGACCCGTACCGTTCCCGGCCATGCCGGCGAGCAAGCCCCCCCATCGTCGGTGGCCGAAGGGCTCGCGGTCCAAATGCGCGGCGCCTCGGCCGTCGTTGGCGGGAAGACCATCTGGTCGAATGTGTCCCTCGATATTGCTCCCGGAGAATTCGTCGCGGTACTCGGACCTAATGGCTGCGGAAAGTCGACGCTGCTAAAGGTGCTGCTGGGATTGACGCCATCGCGCGGCGAGGTTGAAGTGCTCGGTGAGCGTCCCGGCCGGCGAACCAACCGGATCGGGTATTTGCCGCAGCGGCGTGCATTCGACGCCAGCGTGCACATCCGCGGCATCGACGTGGTGTCCCTCGGATTGGACGGCGCCCGCTGGGGAACGCCTGTGCCGTGGCTGACCCGGCTGCTGGCTCCACGACGGTTCGCCGAACGGCAACGACGGCTCGAGCACGCTATCGAGGCGGTCGGCGCCACCAACTACGCGCAGCGCCCGATCGGCCGCTGCTCCGGTGGTGAACAGCAGCGGCTACTGATCGCGCAGGCCCTGATTCGGCGGCCGGAACTGCTATTACTCGACGAACCACTCGACAGCCTCGACGTGCCCAGCCAGGCCGGCATCAGCGCTCTGGTGCGCGACATCTGCCGCCGGGAACGCGTCGCAGTGGTCATGGTGGCCCACGACGTGAATCCGATCCTTCCTTACCTCGATCGCGTCGTGTACATCGCCCGCGGGTCGGCCGTGACCGGAACGCCCGAGGAGGTGATCACCCCCGGCAAGCTCAGCGCGCTCTACGGCGTCCCCATCGACGTGCTCCATGACGGGGCCGGGCGCGTTTTCGTAGTCGGCCAGCCCGACATTCAGCCGCACACCGCAGGGGCGGGTGGATGAACCCGCAGTTGACCTGGAATTTGATCACCGACGTGCAGGAGATGTTGGCCTACCCGTTTATGGTCACCGCGCTGCGCGCCGGCACCGTTGTCGCCGTCGTCGCTGGTGTTGTCGGGTGGGTAATGGTGCTGCGCAAGGAAAGCTTCGCCGGCCACACCCTGGCGGTCGTCGGTTTCCCTGGTGCCGCCGCGGCGGCCTGGCTCGGGGTGGCCACCGGTTACGGGTACTTCGCGGCCTGCATCGGGGCCGCGGCAGTGATTGCGCTGCTGCGCGCGCCGAGCCGAGGGGGCGGCCTGGGCAGCTTAAGTCAGGAATCCGCTGGGATCGGCACGATTCAAGCCCTCGCACTGGCGACCGGGTTCCTTTTCGTCAGCCTCTATCACGGATTCTTGTCGGGATTGACCAGCCTGCTGTTCGGCACTATTGCGGGGGTCAGCTCCCAGCAACTTGAAGTTCTGCTGATCGCCGCACTGGCATGCTTGACCGTGCTGGCCGCGATCGGGCGGCCACTCCTGTGGGCCTCAATCGACCCCGACGCCGCTGCCGCCAACGGCGTCCCGATTCGACTCGTCGCCACGCTGTTCCTGCTGGTGCTCGGGGTAACCGCGGCCGGTGCCAGCCAGATCACCGGCAGCCTCTTGGTGTTCGCGCTGCTGGTAGCCCCGGCGGCAGCCGCCTTCCACTTCACCGCCCGTCCCGCGATGGGCATTGCCATCTCGGTCCTGATCGCGGTCGCCGTGACTTGGGCCGGGATCGGCTGCGCGTTTTATTCGCCGTATCCGATCGGGTTCTGGGTGAGTAGTTTCGCGTTCGGCATCTATCTGCTGGCCGCCGGATACCGCGCGAGCGTCGAGCGGACCCTCCAGCGGATCGACCGCGGGCACTCCCAGGCTCGCCCCTCGGTGGCGGCATGACGATCATCGACGGGCGAGCCAGCGCGTCAGGGCCGCTGACCGGTTTCGCGAACATGCTGGGCCAGCCCTTCATCACCCACGCGCTGGTGGCCGGGACCGCGGTGGCGGTGGTGTGCGGGCTGGTCGGCTACTTCCTCGTACTGCGCGGCCAAGTATTCGCCGCCGACGCACAGGGACACATCGCTTATACCGGCGCCATGGCGGCGCTGGTGGCCGGGCTGGACCCGCGCGTCGGATTGTTCGCCGCAACCATCGTGGCCGGAGTCGCCCTGGGCATAATCAACCGGCGCGGCGCCGACGACGTCGCGATCGGCTCGTTTTTCTCCTGGATACTCGGGTTGGGCGCGCTGTTCTTGACCTACTACACCACCCACGGCAGCGGCAATAACGGCACGGCGAACGTTAATGTCTTGTTCGGCAGCATCTTTGGGATCGATGACCACGCGAGGACCACGGCGGTGGCTGTCGCCGCCGGATTGGGCGTCGTGCTGCTTGTGATCGCCCGACCGCTGCTGTTCGTCACAGTCGATCCAGCCGTCGCCCAAGCCGCCGGCGTCCCGAGCCGGCTGCTGAGCACGCTTTTCTTGGCGGTTGTCGGCACCACAGTCGCCGAAGCCACCCAGATCATGGGCGCGCTTGTCGTGCTCGGTCTGCTCGCTGCGCCAGCCGCCGCAGCGGCGCGGCTGACGACCCGGCCCTGGCGCGGATTCTGGCTGTCCGCGGTCTTGGCCACGGCGGCGATCTGGATTGGGGTCACCATCGCATATGCCATTCCCGCGGCGCCGGCCACCTTCACCATCATGAGCACGGCCGCCGCGATCTACCTCGTCGCTGCCGTGACACGTGGCCGAGACCGCCAGCCGCGGCTTGCATTGGCGGCGCACTAACGCAGGAAATCCAGGAGCGCAACGATGTCCGCGGCGCGGATGCCACGCCAGACCCGAGTGACCGCCCAGCAACGAGCAGTGCTGGACCTCCTGCGTCGCAGCGACCGCTTCCGCGGTGCCCAAGAACTCCACGTTGATCTCCATCAACGCCGCGGCGTCAGGATCGGACTGGTGACGGTCTACCGGATCCTGCGCGCGTTCGCCGACATGAAAATCGCCGAAACCCAGCGCGCCGAAGACGGGGAGGTCCTCTACCGGCTTCGCACCACTCCCGAGCACCGCCACTACCTACTGTGTCGGCAGTGCGGGCGCGCGATCGGATTCACGGCCGGCGAAATCGAGCACCTCACAAGCCAACTCGCCGAGCAAAACCGCTACACCAACCTCGCCCACCAGATCGACTTCTACGGAACCTGCCCACGATGCACCGAAACCTGAACACGGCCGAGAAGGCCGGCGGCAGACACCCGGCTAACGGCCCAATAAGCTAGGCGGATGGCCGGTATCGACCTGAACGCCGATTTGGGCGAGGGCTTCGGCGTCTGGCGCCTCGGGGACGACGACGCCATGCTCGGCATCGTCACGAGCGCCAACGTGGCGTGCGGCTTCCATGCCGGCGACCCCGCCGGCCTGCTGCGGGTATGCCGCCTGGCCGCCGAGCGCGCTGTGCGCATCGGCGCGCAGGTCAGCTACCGGGACCTGGCCGGCTTCGGCAGGCGGTTCATCGACGTCGCGACCGAGGACCTCGTCGCCGACGTCGTCTACCAGATCGGCGCGTTGCAGGCGATCGCGCAGGCGTCCGGCTCGACGGTGTCCTACGTGAAACCTCATGGCGCGCTGTACAACACGATCGTGACCAACCGTGAGCAGGCCGCCGCCGTCGCGGAGGCGGTACGCCTGGTCGACGCCGAGCTGCCGGTGCTGGGCATGGCGGGCTCGGCGTTTTTCGACGAAGCCACCCGCGTCGGGTTGCGCACGGTGGCCGAGGCGTTCGCCGATCGCGCCTACCGCCCGGACGGCCAGCTGGTTTCCCGTCGCGAACCGGGTGCGGTGCTACACGACCCGGCGGCAATCGCCGAGCGCGTGCTGACAATGGTGACC
>NZ_MBEM01000122.1:0-2448 GCF_001954045.1 Mycobacterium sp. SP-6446
ACGCACGTTGGCGCCGATCTTGATCCGGCCGACGTGGGCTGGTCGTTGGTGTCGACGCGTTCGGTGTTCGAGCATCGGGCGGTGGTGGTGGGCGCTGACCGCGAGCAGCTGCTGGCCGGATTGGCCGGGCTGGCGGCCGGTGAGCCCGGCGCGAATGTCGTGGTGGGCCGTGCCCGCGCGGTGGACAGGACGGTTTTTGTTTTCCCCGGCCAAGGCTCCCAATGGGTCGGCATGGGGGCCCAATTGCTCGACACGTCAAAGGTTTTCGCCGATCACATGCACCGATGCGATAAGGCGCTCGGCGAACACGTGGAATGGTCCCTGATCGATGTCATCCGGGGCGCGGTGGGCGCCCCGGGGCTGGACCGGGTCGACGTGGTGCAGCCGGTGCTGTGGGCGGTGATGGTGTCGCTGGCCGAATTGTGGCGTTCGGTGGGCGTCCGCCCGGACGCGGTTATCGGCCACTCGCAGGGCGAGATCGCGGCGGCGTACGTCGCGGGTGCGTTGTCGCTGGAGGACGCCGCCCGGGTCGTCGCGCTGCGGAGCAGGCTGCTGGTGCGGTTGGCTGGTTCCGGGGGGATGGTCTCGCTGGCGTGCGGCCTGGAGCGAGCGCGCGCACTGCTGGAACCGTGGGGGGATCGGCTCAATATTGCTGCCGTCAACGGTGTTTCGGCGGTCGTCGTCTCCGGTGAGGTGACGGCACTCGAGGAACTGATGCCGCGCAGCGAGGCGGATGGCGTCCGGGCGCGCAGGGTCGATGTCGACTATGCCTCGCACTCCGCGCAGGTGGACGCGATCCGTGAGCCGCTCGCCGAGGCGCTGGCCGGCATAGCGCCGCGTTCGTCCTCGGTCGCCTTCTTCTCCACGGTCACCGGCGAGCTCATGGACACCGCCGGCCTGAACGCCGAGTACTGGTTCCGGAGCATCCGGCAGACCGTGCAGTTCGAACGCGCGGTGCGCGCCGCGCGCGATAGTGGCCATCAGGCTTTCATCGAATCCAGTCCCCATCCGGTGTTGCTCGCCGGCATCGAGGTAACCCTGACCGATCGGAATGCCGCCGACGCCGTCGTCATTCCCTCGCTGGGCCGCGAGGACGGTGGGCTCGACAGGTTCTGGCTGTCGGTCGGTCAGGCTCACGTCGCGGGCGTGTCCGTGAACTGGCGGGCGGCGTTCGTGGGCGGGTGTCAGGTTCCGTTGCCGACGTACGCCTTTCAGCGGCAGCGGTTTTGGCTGCCCGAGATGGGCACCGGAACCGGTGACATGGGTGCCCTGGGTTTGGCGGGGGCCGAGCATGGCTTGCTGGGCGCGGTGGTCCACCGGCCCGACTCGGGCGGCGTGGTGCTCACCGGCCGGCTCTCGGTGGCTGCCCAACCGTGGCTGGCCGATCACGCGGTGGCCGGGGTGGTGCTGTTCCCGGGCGCCGGGTTCGTCGAGTTGGCGTTGCGCGCCGGCGACGAGGTCGGTTGCACCGTGGTGGAGGAGCTCACGCTGTCGGCGCCGCTGCTGTTGCAACCGGCCGAGGGCGTGCGGATCCAGGTGGTGGTGGGCGCCCCGACGGGTTCGGGCAGCCGGACGGTGTCGGTGTATTCGCTTGCGGCTGAGCCCGGTTCGGCCTGGGTGTTGCACGCCGAGGGCGCGCTGAGCGCGGGAACGGTGCAGCCGGCCGCGGATCTGTCGGTCTGGCCGCCGGTGGGGGCGACGCCGGTAGACGTGGTCGATGCGTACGAGCGACTGGCCGATCGGGGTTATGAGTACGGGCCGGCGTTCCGGGGCCTGCGGGCCATGTGGCAGCGGGGCGACGAAGTGTTCGCTGAGGTCGCTGTCCCCGAGGCCGCCGGAGGGGAGATCGGCGGCTTCGGAATACATCCCGTGGTGTTGGACGCGGCCCTGCACGCGATGGGCGTGGCCGGCGAACAGGTCGAGACGATGCTGCCGTTTTCCTGGCAGGGCGTGTGTCTGCACGCTGCCGGGGCATCGAGGGTCCGGGTGCGGATCGCACCTGTCGGCGTGGCGGCGGTGTCGGTGGACCTGGCCGACGGTGCGGGTCTGCCCGTGTTGTCGGTGCGCGAGTTGGTAGTTCGTCCGGTCTCGGTGGCGCAATTGTCGGTGCCTGCGCCAGGCCGTCGGGCGGGCGGAGGACTGTTCGAGGTGACCTGGTCACCGGTGTCATTGGGGCCCAACGGGATTGGCGACGACGGCGTGACGGTGTGGCAGCCGGGCCCGGCGGCCGACGGTGTGGCCCGCTCAGTGCGCGCGGCTACCCATGAGGTGCTGCGGGTATTGCAGTCGTCTCTGGCCGGTGATGGTTCCGGGATTCTCGCGGTCGTCACTCATGGTGCGGTGGGGCTGCCCGGCGAGGAGGCCCCCGACCTGGCCGGCGCGGCGGTGTGGGGGCTGGTGCGCTCCGCGCAGGCCGAGCACCCGGGCCGCTTGATCCTCGTGGATTCG
>NZ_MBEM01000123.1:0-514 GCF_001954045.1 Mycobacterium sp. SP-6446
CAGCAAGCGCGCGCAGTCGGCGCCGTCCACATAGTCCATCGACATCCACAGCTGGCCGTCACAGTCGCCGCGGTCATGGACGGAAACAAGGTGCGGATGCCACAGCGACGACGCTAAGTCGGCCTCTCGAATGAACCGCTCTCGAAAACTTGAGTCGGCGGAGACATCGGCGCGCAAAACCTTCAGCGCTTCCAGCCGGGGCAACCGCGGATGTCGAGCCAAATAGACCTCACCCATCCCGCCGGTCCCTAACAGCGACACGATGGTGTAGCCAGCGAACGAGGCACCGCTCATCAACGGCATGCGCAAATGGTAACGACGCCCATCACCGGTTGTTGGAGAATGCACCGCTACGTCCCGTCCCGAGTCGACGCTGTTTTGTCGGGAATGTCACTGGTCAGCGGCTGCGCTTGTAGTATGCGGCGCATGCCGCTAGAGGAAGGGGCGGATTTCGCCGGGTTCACCGTGGTGCGGCTGTTGGGCAGCGGCGGGATGGGTGAGGTCTATTTGGCTC
>NZ_MBEM01000124.1:0-126414 GCF_001954045.1 Mycobacterium sp. SP-6446
CCCCGCCCACAGGGGCCCCCCCCCGCGAAAAAACCGGGGCCGCCCCCCCCCGCCGTTGGGTCCAGCTGGGCCTAACACCGCACCCTTAGACCGGGGCCCCCCCCCCGTTGGGGGGGGGGCCCCGTCGTTTGTGAATCAGCTTGGTGCGGAAGGTAATTCGTGGTGTGGCGCCCCTCAGGCCCGGCGCTTAGATTTGAGAATTCTATGAACTCCGTGACAATTGGATATGCGTATTGGGAGAATGTGGGGACATGACCACAACGTCGGGATACGCCGGCAGCCAGCGGCCGCGCCAGGCCATGCTCGGACAGCTGCCCAGGATTTATCGCGCCGACGGATCCCCCATCCGGGTTTTGCTGGTGGACGATGAGCCCGCGTTGACCAACCTGGTCAAGATGGCGCTGCACTACGAAGGCTGGGTCGTCGAAATCGCCCACAACGGGCGCGAAGCCATTGCGAAGTTCGAGCGAGTCAAACCCGACGTGCTAGTCCTCGACATCATGCTTCCGGACGTCGACGGGCTGCGAATTCTGCAGCGGATCCGTGAATCCGACGCCTACACGCCCACGCTGTTTCTCACCGCCCGCGATTCGGTTATGGATCGGGTCACCGGCCTCACCGCGGGCGCGGACGACTACATGACCAAACCGTTCAGCCTCGAGGAGCTCGTCGCGCGGCTCCGCGGCTTGCTGCGCCGCTCCGGCCAGCTGACCCCACCGACTCCCGAGGCGCTCAAAGTCGGCGATCTTCGAATCGACAGCGCTAGCCGCGAAGTCAGCCGCGACGGGACGGCGATCTCACTTTCGTCGACCGAGTTCGAATTGCTTCGCTTCCTCATGCGTAACCCACGTCGCGCGCTGAGCCGCACCGAGATCCTGGACCGAGTCTGGAACTACGATTTCGCCGGGCGCACCAGCATTGTCGATCTGTACATCTCTTACCTGAGAAAGAAGATCGACTCCGGCAGGGAGCCGATGATCCACACCGTCCGAGGTGTCGGATACATGCTGCGGCCACCGGAATGACGGCCGAGCGCGACACCCCGCGGTGGTTTCCCCGTTCCTTGCGACGCCAATTGCTGGTCGGCGTATTGGCAGTCGTCACAGTGGTTTTGGTGGCGGTCGGGGTGGTCTCGGTGCTGAGCCTGCGCGGCTACGTCACCACCATGAACGACGCCGAAGTCGCCAAATCGCTGCACGCGTTCAACCACTCCTACAGCAGATACCGCAGCGGCGACCATGCGTCGGGACACCGAGCCAACGCCCCGGTGTCGCAGGCCTTGCTGGAGTTCACCGGACAAACCCCGGGAAACCTCATCGCCGTGGTGCGCGACGGAGTGGTGATCGGCTCGGCGGTCTTCTCCGAAGACGAACCACGACCCGCGCCGGCCGACGTCGTCCGCGCCATCGAAGGACAACAGTGGCACGACGGTCCGCCCCATACCGAAAAGCTCGGCAGCCTTGGGTCCTACCGGGTCGACTGCCTCATCGATGGGTCCGACGTCCTGGTCGTCGGGGTGCCGCTGAACCTCGCCGACCGGATCATCGCACGCAAGAACATCACCACCACGGCGCTTGTCACGGCCGCCCTGATCATCACCGCGGGACTCACGGTCTGGGTGGTCGGCTACACCCTTCGCCCGCTGCGCCGGGTCGCGGCGACCGCCGCGGAAGTCGCCGCGATGCCGCTCACCGACGACGACCATCGGATCAGCGTCCGGGTTCGGCCGGAGGACACCGACCCGGACAATGAGGTCGGGATCGTCGGGCACACGCTGAATCGGTTGCTGGACAACGTGGATAGTGCGCTGGCGCATCGCGTCGACTCCGATCTGCGCACGCGACAATTCATCACCGATGCCAGCCACGAGCTACGGACCCCGCTCGCCGCCATTCAGGGTTATGCCGAACTGACCCGCCAGGACAGTTCGGCACTGCCACCGACTACCGAATACGCGCTGGCCCGCATCGAGTCGGAAGCTAGGCGCATGACGCTGCTTGTCGACGAGCTGCTGCTGCTCTCCCGCCTGGGCGAGGGTCAAGACCTGCAGAACGACGACGTCGACCTGGCCGACCTCGTCATCAACGCGGTGAACGACGCCGCGGTCGCGGCGCCTTCGCACGAGTGGGTCAAGGACCTGCCCGACGAGCCGGTATGGGTTCGGGGGGACCACGACCGCCTGCACCAGCTGGTCAGCAATCTGCTCAGCAACGCCCGGGTGCACACACCGCCGGGCGTCACGGTGACCACCGGGATCACCTGCCAGCGCGGTGCCGAGGGAGCCTATGCGGAGCTGACCGTCGCGGACGACGGGCCCGGCATCGACGCCCAGCTGCTGCCCCGGCTATTCGAGCGATTCGTCCGGGCCGACACGACGAGGTCCGACGGTTCGGGCATCGGGCTGGGGCTGGCGATCGTGAGTTCGATCGTCAAGGCGCACCGCGGCTCGGTCACCGCCGAATCCGCCAGCGGCCGAACGGTGTTTAGGGTGCGACTGCCGATGATCGAGGGCCCGCTCTCGGATAGCGCCTAACCTTCTGCGTCGGGCGTAAACAAACCGTAAAGGTGCACCGCGGCGCCGTTAGGAAAGCATCAACCAACGGCCCCACGCCATCCGGTCCGATTAATTTCAACCTGACCTTTGCCTCCGAGGACTACGCTGTCGCGGACTCGATGAGGTCGTTAAGTGTGCGCACGACCGGCGCAGAACGGAGACAAGATGGGCGTCTTGGTGTACCTCGCGCTGACCGTAGCGGTCTTCGCCGCGCTCGGCTGGACGCTGAAGTTGGGCTCGTGAGCAGCGCTAACGCCATAGGTCTGATACTGGCCGTGCTCATCGCCCTGCTGCTGGGCGCGGCCCTCGTCTTCCCGGAGCGGTTCTAGTGAGCGGGACCGCGGCGGGGCTGATCTTCCTCGGGTTACTCGTCGTCGCGCTGGCGGTGGTCCATATCCCGCTGGGCGACTACATGTACCGGGTCTACAGCTCCCGAAAGCATTCGCGCACAGAGAAATTCATCTATCGCCTGATCGGGGCCAATCCGGACGCCGAACAGGGCTGGGTCGCGTATGCCCGTAGCGTGCTTGCATTTTCGGCCGTGAGCGTCGTATTCCTGTTCGTCTTGCAACTCGTCCAGGGCAAGCTGCCGCTGCATCTACACGACCCCGGGACAAAGATGACACCGGCGCTGGCCTGGAACACCGCCGTCAGCTTCGTCACAAACACCAACTGGCAGGCCTACTCCGGCGAATCGACCATGGGGCACCTGGTGCAGATGGCCGGGCTGGCGGTGCAGAACTTTGTCTCCGCCGCCGTCGGCATGGCCGTCGCGGTCGCGTTGGTCCGTGGTTTCGCGCGCCACCGCACCCACGAACTCGGCAACTTCTGGGTGGACTTGACGCGCGGCACGCTCCGCATCCTGCTGCCGATCTCCATCCTCGGAGCCATCGTGCTGATCGCCGGGGGCGTCGTGCAGAACTTCCACCTCAACGACCAGGTCGTCACCACACTGGCCGGTGCCCGCCAGACCATCCCCGGTGGGCCGGTCGCCAGCCAGGAGGCGATCAAGCTGTTGGGCACCAACGGCGGCGGCTTCTACAACGCCAACTCCGCGCACCCGTTCGAAAACCCGACCGCCTGGACGAACTGGGTGGAGATCTTCCTGCTACTGGTGATCAGCTTCTCGCTGCCGCGAACCTTCGGCCGCATGGTGAACAGCAAGAAACAGGGCTACGCGATTGCGGCGATCGTCGGCGTCCTGGCCGTTCTCAGCGTCACGTTCATGATGCTGTTCCAATTGCAGCACCACGGCACGGTTCCCACCGCGGTCGGTGCTTCCACCGAAGGCGTCGAACAACGATTCGGGGTCGCCGATTCCGCGATCTTCGCCGACGCCACCACTCTGACGTCGACCGGTGCCGTCGATTCGGTGCACGACTCCTACAGTTCCCTGGGCGGCATGATGACGATGTTCAACATGCAGCTCGGCGAGGTCGCGCCGGGCGGCGTCGGCTCCGGCCTATACGGCATCCTGATCCTCGCCGTCATCACCGTGTTCGTCGCCGGCTTGATGGTCGGCCGCACACCGGAATACCTCGGCAAGAAGATCAACCCGCGCGAAATGAAGCTCGCCGCAGGCTATTTCCTGATCACCCCGCTGATCGTGCTGCTCGGCACCGCCATAGCGATGGCACTACCGGGTGAGCGCGCCGCCATGACAAACACCGGCCCGCACGGCCTCTCCGAGGTCCTTTACGCATTCACTTCCGCGGCCAACAACAACGGTTCGGCCTTCGCCGGGCTCTCGGCCAATACGGTCTGGTGGAATACCGCGCTGGGCCTTGCGATGGTCTTCGGCCGCTTCCTGCCGATGATGCTGGTTCTCGCGCTGGCCGGTTCGCTCGCCCGTCAGGGCGCGACCCCCGAATCGAGCGGCACGCTGCCCACCCACAAGCCCCAGTTCGTGAGCTTGGTGGTGGGTGTGACCGTCATCCTGGTTGGCCTCACCTTCCTGCCCGCACTGGCGCTCGGGCCGCTCGCCGAAGGGATTCACTGAAGTGACCGCCACGCTCCCGTCCCCAAGACTCCGGCGCAGCGCCAAGGCGCCCGGCGATAAGTTGCAGGGCGGGTTGCTCGACCCCGCATTGCTGGTGAAGTCGCTGCCGGACGCGTTCGCCAAGCTCGATCCGCGCACCCTGTGGCGCAACCCGGTGATGTTCATCGTGGAAATCGGCGCCGCATGGTCGACGGTGCTCGCAATCGGCGACAGCAGCTGGTTCAGCTGGCTCACGGTGTTCTGGCTATGGCTGACAGTGGTTTTCGCCAACCTAGCCGAAGCGGTGGCCGAAGGGCGTGGCAAGGCGCAGGCCGACACGCTACGCAAATCGAAAGCCGACACCATCGCGCACCGGCTCAACGACTGGAAGCCGGGCGGCACCGGCGGCACTCCCGAAGAAGTGGCGGCGCCCCTACTGCAGCAGGGCGACATCGTGGTGGTCACCGCGGGAGAGGTCATTCCCGGCGACGGCGATGTCGTGGAAGGCATTGCCTCGGTTGATGAATCGGCCATCACCGGCGAATCGGCACCCGTCATCCGGGAATCCGGCGGGGACCGCTCGGCGGTAACCGGCGGAACCACCGTGCTCTCCGACCGGATCGTCGTCAAGATCACCCAGAAGCCCGGAGAGAGCTTCGTGGACCGGATGATCGCACTCGTCGAGGGTGCGAATCGGCAGAAGACACCCAACGAGATCGCGCTCAACATTCTGCTGGCGGCACTGACCATCATCTTCGTGTTTGCGGTGGCCACGCTTCAGCCGCTCGCGATCTACTCCAAGGTCAACAATCCCGGTGTGCCGGCGACCTCGGCGCTGAGCGTGGACGGGATCAGCGGCATCGTCCTGGTCGCACTTCTGGTCTGCTTGATTCCCACCACAATCGGCGCGCTGTTGTCGGCGATCGGCATCGCGGGCATGGACCGGTTAGTGCAACGCAACGTGCTCGCCATGTCCGGTCGCGCGGTCGAGGCGGCCGGCGACGTCAACACCCTGCTCCTGGACAAGACCGGAACCATCACGCTCGGGAATCGTCAAGCGTCGGAATTCATTCCGGTGCCTGGGGTGACGAACCAGGATCTGGCCGACGCCGCGCAGTTGTCCAGCCTCGCCGACGAAACTCCCGAGGGTCGTTCCATCGTCGTCTATGCCAAGGAGGCCTACGGGCTGCGCGCGCGGACCCCAGGCGAGCTGTCCAACGCCTCCTGGGTGGAATTCAGTGCGACTACCCGGATGTCGGGCGTGGACCTCGACGGCCGCCAGCTACGCAAGGGCGCGGCCAGCTCGGTGGCCGAGTGGGTCCGCGGCCACGGGGGCACGGTTCCCGCCGAACTCGGCGAGATCGTGGACGGTATCTCCGCCGCTGGCGGAACCCCGCTCGTCGTCGGACGGCTGGCCGGCGGACAAGCCGAAGTGCTCGGCGTCATCCACCTCAAAGACGTGGTGAAGCAGGGCATGCGCGACCGGTTCGACGCGATGCGGCTGATGGGCATCCGCACCGTGATGATCACCGGCGATAACCCCTTGACCGCCAAGGCGATCGCCGACGAGGCCGGCGTCGACGACTTCCTCGCCGAGGCCACGCCGGAAGACAAGATGATGCTCATCAAGCGCGAGCAGCAGGGCGGCCGCCTGGTCGCGATGACCGGTGACGGCACCAACGACGCCCCCGCACTGGCCCAGGCCGACGTTGGGGTGGCGATGAACACCGGCACGTCGGCGGCCAAAGAGGCCGGCAACATGGTGGACCTGGACTCCGACCCGACCAAGCTCATCGAGATCGTGGAAATCGGTAAGCAGCTGTTGATCACCCGCGGGGCGTTGACCACGTTCTCCATCGCCAACGACATCGCCAAGTACTTTGCGATCATCCCGGCGCTGTTCGTGGCGATCTTCCCGGGCCTGGACCTGCTCAACGTCATGCGGTTACACAGTCCGCAATCGGCGATCCTGTCCGCGGTCATCTTCAACGCGATCGTCATCGTCGCCCTGATTCCGCTGGCGCTCCGCGGAGTTCGCTATACGCCGAGCCGTGCAGCCAAGCTGCTGAGCCGCAATCTCTACATCTACGGCCTCGGTGGCATTGTCGCCCCGTTCGTCGGAATCAAGCTCATCGACTTGCTGGTTCAACTGCTCCCCGGGATGGCCTGAGATGAAATTTGGGAACGTGATTCGCCAACATTGGGCCGCGCTGCGCGCGCTGCTCGTGTTCACCGTGCTGCTCGGTTTCGGCTATCCGCTGCTGATTTGGTTGGTGGCTTCGATTCCCGGGTTGCACGACAAGGCGCAGGGCTCGATCGTCACCGCGGGCGGCAAACCGGTCGGCAGCAAGCTGATTGGCCAGTCGTTCACCGACTCGTCCGGCAACCCGCTGCCGCAGTACTTTCAGAGTCGGCCATCGGCCGCGGGCAGCAACGGGTATGACCCCACGTCGAGCGGCGGCAGCAACCTGGGTCCCGAAAGCGTCGTCGACATGGATCCGGCCAAGCCCAGCCTGCTGACGCAGGTGTGTTCCCGCAGTGCATCGATCGGCCAACTCGAAGGCGTCGACGGATCGCGTCCGTTCTGCACCGGCGGCGGCGCCGGGGCCGTCCTGTCGGTGATCGGTCCCCGCGATTCGCGCGGCTATGTCACGCACCCCACCCGAGTCGTGAGCGTCAACGAGCCGTGCGGCACGACGCCCCACCCTTTCCTGGACTTCTACGAAGGCGTTCGGGTCGAGTGCGCGAAGTCCGGCGAGGACTACTCGATCGGCCAGATCGTGCCCATTCGCGGGGCCGCACCGGCGGATCCGCGGGTTCCGGCCGACGCCGTCACCGCTAGCGGCAGCGGCCTGGATCCGAACATCTCACCGGCATACGCCGACATCCAGGTCGCCCGCGTCGCCAAGGCCCGCCATGTGTCCTCGGACCAGATACGTGAGGTCCTCGCGCAGTACCGCGACGGCCGCACCCTTGGCTTCTTCGGCGAGCCGTGCGTGAACGTGCTGGAACTCAACCTGCAACTCGATCACAAGTATCCGGTCACCAGTTAGCGCCATGGGGGGATGATGGTTGACGTGAGCGACGTCGGCCTCCCGGGCCAACCTGCCAAGCGCGGGGAGCTACGCATCTACCTCGGTGCGGCCCCGGGTGTGGGCAAAACGTACGCGATGCTGGGAGAGGCGCACCGGCGGTTGGAGCGCGGCACCGACCTGGTGGCGGCCGTCGTGGAGACCCATGGACGGGCGAAAACCGCTGAGCTGATTGAGGGCATCGAGGTCATCCCGCCGCACTATGTCGAATACCGCGGCGGGAGCTTCCCCGAACTCGACGTGCCCGCCGTGCTGGCGCGACATCCGCAGGTAGTCCTCGTCGACGAACTCGCCCACACCAACACACCGGGCAGCAAGAATCACAAGCGCTGGCAGGACGTCGAGGAACTGCTCGACGCGGGTATCACCGTGATCTCCACGGTCAACATCCAGCACCTGGAAAGTCTCAACGACGTCGTCGCCCAGATCACGGGCATCCAACAGCAGGAAACGATACCGGACTCCATCGTGCGGGAGGCCTCGCAGGTCGAACTCATCGACATCACCCCGGAGGCGCTGCGGCGCAGGCTATCCCACGGCAACGTCTACGCCCCGGCACGGATCGACGCGGCCCTGTCCAACTACTTCCGGCGCGGAAACCTCACGGCCCTACGCGAATTGGCGCTACTGTGGCTGGCCGACCAGGTGGACACCGCGCTGGCAAAGTACCGCGCCGAGAACAAGATCACCGACCTGTGGGAAGCGCGCGAACGGGTGGTCGTGGCCGTAACCGGTGGTCCGGAATCCGAGACGTTGGTTCGGCGCGCATCGCGGATCGCTTCGAAATCCAGCGCCGAGCTGATGGTGGTGCACGTCATCCGTGGCGACGGGCTGGCTGGCGTGTCCGACCGCAAGATGGCCAAGATTCGCGAGCTGGCGAGCAGCTTGGACGCTTCCCTGCATACCGTGGTCGGTGACGACGTGCCCACGGCCCTACTGGATTTCGCCCGCGAGAACAACGCCACTCAGCTGGTGATCGGCACCTCCCGCCGCCCCCGGTGGGCGCGCATCTTCGAGGAGGGCATCGGCCAGACGATCGTCGAACGGTCCGGAAAGATCGACGTGCACATGGTCACGCACGAGGAATCCATGCGCGGCTTGCACATTGGGTCGCTCGCGCCACACGAGCGACAAGTCGCGTCCTGGCTCGCGGCGTTCATCATCCCGTCGGCCATCTGCGCGGTCACGGTGACCATGCTGGACCCCTATCTGGACACCGGCGGGGAGAGCGCGTTGTTCTTCGTCGGGGTGCTGTTGGTGGGCCTACTCGGAGGTGTTGCCCCGGCGGCACTTTCGGCGGTGCTCTCCGGGTTGCTGCTGAACTACTACCTGATAGCTCCGCGACACAGCTTCACCATCGCCGAACCCAACAGCGCGATCACCGAGTTGGTGCTGCTGCTGATCGCGGTCGCCGTCGCGGTCCTGGTGAACTTCGCGGCCAATCGTGCGCGAGAAGCGCGGCGCGCGTCCCAAGAGGCCGAGCTGCTGACGCTGTTCGCGGGATCGGTGCTGCGCGGCGCGGACCTCGAGACCCTGCTCGAACGGGTGCGCGAGACGTACTCACAGCGCGCGGTCAGCATGCTACGCGAGCCCGGAGAGGAGGAGCGCGCCAGCGGAAAGAAGAGCCACGTGGTCGCCTGCGTGGGCAAAGACCCTTGTGCGAGCGTGGATTCCGCTGACACCGCGATCGAGGTCGGCGACGACGAGTTTTGGATGCTGATGGCCGGCCGGAAGCTCTCGGCACGCGACCGCCGGGTGCTCACCGCGGTGGCCAAACAAGCCGCGGGTCTGATCCGGCAGCGCGAGCTCGCCGAAGAAGCCAGCCGGACCGAGGCGATCGTGCGGGCCGACGAGCTACGCCGCTCCCTGCTCTCGGCGGTCAGTCACGACCTGCGCACGCCGCTGGCAGCGGCCAAGGTCGCGGTATCCAGCTTGCGCGCCGAGGACGTCGCCTTCTCGGCGCAGGACACCGCCGAATTGCTGGCCACCATCGAGGAGTCCGTCGACCAGCTGACCGCGTTGGTCGGCAACCTGCTCGACTCCTCGCGCCTGGCCGCCGGCGTGGTTCGACCGGACCTGCACCGGGTGTATCTCGAGGAGACGGTGCAGCGCGCTTTGGTCAGCATCGGCAAGGGCGCCACCGGCTTTTACCGGCCCGCCATCGATCGCGTCAAGGTCGACGTCGGTGACGCCGTGCTGATGGCCGACGCCGGGCTGCTGGAACGGGTGCTTGCCAACCTGATCGACAACGCGCTGCGCTACGCGCCCAACAGCATCGTCAGGGTCAACGCCGGACAGGTGGGCGATCGCGTCCTGATCAACGTCATCGACGAGGGCCCCGGAATCCCGCACGGGGCCGAGGATCAGATCTTCGAAGCGTTCCAGCGCCTCGGCGACCACGACAACACCACCGGGGTGGGCCTGGGCATGTCGGTGGCACGCGGCTTCGTCGAGGCCATGGGTGGCACCATCGCGGCCGGCGATACCCCCGGCGGCGGCCTGACCGTCGTGGTGGACCTCGCCGCACCGCAGCAGATTGGCGCGCGATGACCCGGGTGTTGGTGATCGACGACGAGCCGCACATCCTGCGGGCGCTGCGAATCAACTTGTCCGTGCGAGGCTACGAGGTCGTCACAGCGGCGACCGGTGCGGGTGCGCTGCGCGCCGCCGCCGAGCACAAGCCCGACGTGGTGATCCTCGACCTGGGCCTGCCCGACATCTCCGGCATCGAGGTGCTGGGTGGCCTGCGCGGCTGGCTCACGGCGCCGGTGATCGTCCTATCCGCGCGCACGGATTCGTCGGACAAGGTCGAGGCGCTGGACGCCGGCGCCGACGACTACGTGACGAAACCGTTTGGGATGGACGAGTTCCTGGCCCGGCTGCGCGCCGCTGTCCGCCGAAACGCCGCGGCGTCGGAAATGGACGAGCCTGTCGTGGAAACCGACGCGTTCACCGTCGACCTGGCCGCCAAGAAGGTCACCAAAGACGGGGTCGAAGTGCATTTGACCCCGACCGAATGGGGCATGCTCGAGGTGCTGGTCCGCAACCGCGGCAAGTTGGTCGGGCGTGAGGAACTGCTGAAGGAGGTTTGGGGCCCGGCGTATGCCACCGAAACCCATTACCTGCGTGTGTATCTGGCGCAGCTGCGCCGCAAGCTCGAGGACGACCCGTCGCATCCCAAACATCTGTTGACCGAGTCGGGCATGGGCTATCGCTTCGAGTCCTGAGTCGCATCCGCAACATACGCCTCTCCGGAAGCTGGCTGGCTTTGTGCCCACCTCACAGCGACAATTTGGCTGCCCGCCCGCGACTAAGCCGGATACGACATCGACGGGGTTGTCGCTATGAGGCGGGCAGAACGTGTGTCGCCTCCGCGAGGTTAGCGGTGTGGCGGATGTGACTCAGCCGGCGATCGACAGCACGATGCCGTCCAGGATGTCGTGCTCGCTGACGGTCAGCTCATCGATACCCGCCCGGGCGCGCAGCTCGCGCGCCAGTTCCTCGACCACGATCGCGCCACCCCCGATCACGTCGGCGCGGCCCGCGTGCATCGGCGGCAGTGCCGCGCGCTGCGCTCGCGTCATGCCGATCAGCCGATCGCAGACCCGTTGCAGATCGTGGCCGGCGACACGCGAAAGGTGAATGGCCGCAGAGTCATGCGTCGTCATGTTGTGGGCCAGCGCGGACAGCGTGGTCATCGTGCCGGCCAACCCAACCCACGTCCGGGCGCCATCGACGGGCACCGTGCGCAGTGCGACGTCGAGCCGCTCACGCACCACCTGGCGGGCCGCCGTCACTTCCTCCGGTGTGGGCGGGTCGGAGTGCAGGCAGCGTTCCGTCAGCCGGACACAACCGATGTCGGCCGAATAGCTGGCGATCACTTCCTCCCCGCCGACCACGATTTCGGTGGAACCCCCACCCAGGTCGACCACGACGAAAGGCCCTCGCGCGCTGTCCAATTCGCCGACCGCACCGCGGAATGACAGCTCCGCCTCGTCGGCTCCGGTGATGACCTGCGCGACGGCGCCAGGGAGCACCGGGCCCAGCACGTCGGCCGTCATCGCGAAAAACACATCGCGATTGGCCACATCGCGCGCGGCTGACGTCGCCACCATCCGCACCCGCTCGACACCGTGCTCTTTGAGCAACGCAGCGTAATCGGTTAACGCGGACCGGGTCCGGGCAATAGCTTCCGGTGCGAACTCGCCCGTCGCGTCCACGCCCTGACCTAACCGCACGATCCGCGTCTCGCGATGCACATCGCGCAGGCGGCCGCCGCCGGCATCGGCGATCAGCAACCGAATTGAGTTGGTACCGCAGTCGATAGCGGCGAGCCGGCTCACCACTGACCCGCCACCAACACGGGTGCCATCGCCGGCTCGCCGGCCAGCATCGCCAGCGCCTCATCGCCGAGCGGATTCACCCCCGGCCCCTTGGCCAGCGAATGCGCGATCAGCACGTGCAGGCACTTGACCCGGTCCGGCATGCCTCCGGCGGAGACGTCCGTCCCCAGCGGCTCGATCGCGTCACGCTCGGCCAGATACGACTCGTGCGCGCGCCGATAAGCCGCCGCCAACTCGGGTTCGAGCTTCAATCGCTCGGTCATCTCGTGCATCAACCCCGTCGTCTCCAGCCTGCTCGCTGCGGCGGTGAGCACCGGATGTGTCAGGTAGTACAACGTCGGAAACGGTGTGCCGTCAGGAAGTTTCGGCGCCGTCTTCACCACGCCGGGTTCGCCGTTGGGGCAGCGATAAGCGATCTCCAGGACCCCGCGTGGCTCGCGGCCGAGCTGGCGCGCCACCGCTTCCAGGTCCGCACGATCAACCACCGGGCGCCGTTGGGGTGGGCGGGGTGTTGGACGGTGGCAGGTGCGGGGCGTCGGCGATGGTGTGCCACAGCGCCGTGTACCACGGGTCGCCGCTGGCGGGTTTGGCCGTATCGGATCCCGGCTGCGGCGTCGCCGCCGACGGCGGGAGCTGCACCTGGAATGGGATGTCGCCCGGCTTCACGAAGCCCAGGCGCTCGCGGGCCTGCGCCGCGATGTAGGCCGGGTCACCGAGCTTGACCTTCTTCTGCTCGAGGTCGGCGATCTGGCGCCGCAGCGCGGCTTCGCTCGCGGACAACTGATTCATCTCGGTGCGTTGCGCGAAGTAGGTGCGTACCGGGCCCGCGATGGTCAGGGTCAACACGCAGATCACCGCGGCGAGCACCGCCGCCCGTCGCGCGGTGAATCCCAGCCGCTGGTCCGACCTCTGCTCGACCGATTCGGCGAGCTGCCGCTTGATGGGTTCGACGACGTGCTCACGCACGGTCTTGGTGGAGCGACGGCGCCGAGCCGGATCGCCGGCTTTGCCCGGGCGTGATGCCGGGGAGCGGCGCTTCGGATCGGGCTTGGGCGTCAAGCTATTTCGACCTGTTTCGAATCCAGCGCGAATCGTGGGAAAGCCAGATCGCCGGCGTAGCGGGCGGCGTCGCCGAGCGCTTCCTCGATGCGCAGCAGCT
Source organism: Mycobacterium sp. SP-6446 (assembly GCF_001954045.1). NCBI lineage: Bacteria > Bacillati > Actinomycetota > Actinomycetes > Mycobacteriales > Mycobacteriaceae > Mycobacterium > Mycobacterium sp. SP-6446. Next base: position 13,127 of record NZ_MBEM01000124.1, read on the forward strand.
GATTGTATTTGGCGACGCGCTCGCTGCGGGCGGGTGCGCCCGTCTTGATCTGACCGCTGCCGACCGCCACCGCCAGATCGGCGATGGTGGTGTCTTCGGTCTCGCCACTGCGGTGGCTCATCATCGTGCGGTAGCCGCTGTGGTGGGCCAGCACGACGGCGTCCAGCGTCTCGGTCAGCGTCCCGATTTGGTTCACCTTGACCAGCAACGCATTTGCCACTCCCTTGTCGATGCCCTCCTCGAGGCGCTCGGGATTGGTGACGAAGATGTCGTCGCCGACGATTTGCACCCGGTCGCCGATCGACGCAGTCAGGGCGGCCCAGCCGTCCCAATCATCTTCGGAGAGCGGGTCTTCGATGGATACCAGCGGATAGGAGCCGAGCAGGCCGGCGTAGAACTCCGTCATCTGCTCGGCGCTGCGGGTGCTGCCCTCGAAGGCGTAGCCGGTCCCGTCGGTGTAGAACTCGGTGTCGCCGGCGTCGAGGGCCAAGGCCACGTCGACGCCGGGTTTCAAGCCCGCCGCTTCGATGGCCGTGCTGATCAGGTCGAGTGCCGCGGTGGTTCCGGCCACGTCGGGAGCGAAACCGCCTTCGTCGCCCAGCCCGGTAGAAAGGCCCTGTTTCTTCAGCACGGATTTGAGCGCGTGGTACACCTCGGCGCCCCAGCGCAGCGCCTCACCGAAATGCGACGCGCCGATCGGCGCCACCATGAATTCCTGAATGTCGACGGCGGTGTCGGCGTGCGCGCCGCCGTTGAGGATGTTCATCATCGGCACCGGCAGGATGTGCGCGTTGGGGCCGCCGAGATAGCGGAACAGCGGCAGCTCGGCGGAATCGGCGGCCGCCTTGGCGACGGCTAGCGAGACGCCCAGGATCGCGTTGCCGCCGAGCCGGGACTTGTCCGGGGTGCCGTCGAGGTCCACCAATGCCTGGTCGACCAACCGCTGATCGTCGGCGTTGAGTCCGATGACGGCCGGGGCGATCTCGTCCAGCACGGCCTGCACCGCCTTCTGCACGCCCTTGCCGCCGTAGCGCTCGCCGCCGTCGCGCAGCTCCACGGCCTCGTGCTCGCCGGTCGACGCGCCGGACGGCACCGCCGCGCGGGCAAACGTCCCGTCGATCAGAGCTATCTCGACCTCGACCGTCGGGTTACCGCGAGAATCGAGGATCTCGCGGGCCCCGACCTGCTCGATAATCGGCACTGGGTTCTCCTTGCGTGTTAGCTGATGACGGCCGCCTTTAGCGTAAAGCCTGGGTCAGCGATACATCCTGCTACAGCGGGTGTCCCGATGCGTAGGCGGTCGCCCAGTCCCGAACGGCCCGCGCGTAGATGCCGGAGTTGTTGTACGCGCGCAGCGCGGTTATCCACCCGCGGGGTGTGGCGAGATCCTTTCCGCGCCAACACAAATAGCCCGCCGCCGCGAGAGCTGCGTCATCGATGTTGTCCGGGCTGACGCGACCGTCGTTGTGGGCGTCGACCCCGTACAACCGCCACGTCTCCGGAATGAACTGCATCGGCCCCATCGCGCGCACCACCCCGACCCCATCATCCGAGCCACGCGTATCTTCCTCGCTGTCGACGATGCGCAGGGTGCCGCCGCTGCCGTCCAGTCGAACACCCCGAATGGGGGGGCTCACATCGCCGTTGGGCGCCAGCGTCGCACCCCGGTACGTGCCGTGATGGCTCTCCACCTGCCCGATGCCAGCCAGCGTGGTCCACGCGATATGGCACTTGGGGTTCTCGACCTCGGCGACCCGGGCGGCATAGGCGTAGGCCTCCAGCGCGATGACCGGAATCTCCATCGCGGCCGACCGTTGCTGCGCCCATTCCCGCAACTGGTCGGCGGGCCGGCCGCTGGCGTGGGTGTTCACCGGTGGCACCGCATCGCCGGCCGGCGGCGGCACGCCGTCGGGAATGAAGAGGCTGAGCTGCCAGGTGCAGCTGGAGGCCATGAGCATCGCGGTCGCGCCGATCACAGCGGCCGCGCGCAACCAACGCCTCGGCGACACCACGCTCCCCTTAAGCTCGCCTGCACCAACTTCGCCCATAACCATCGTCCCATGAGTTTTGGGACTGAAAAGTCTGAACGGGCTCAGCGGCGGCCACCGCGCTTCTTCGAGCCCTTGCCGGTCCCCTTGCCCGCGGCCGCGGGCTCGTCGGCCTTGTCGCCGGCCCCATCGCCGCCGGCCGGCTGCACCGCCTCGAGTTCCGGCCCCGCGACGGGCCAGTGTGCGCGCCACTCTTCGTCCGTGATCTCGCCCAGCGGCGCCACATCGAACTCCTCGGGGACGCTGTCCCCGCGGCGGGTGGCGGCTATCGACTTCTCGACGGCGCGGACGGTGTCGACGAACTCCAAAACGGCCGTGCGCAACGAGCTTTCCGCGTCGATACCCGCCGACACCTCGATCGCGGTGATCTCGGCGGGGATCAGGTCGGCCGGGAACCCGGCCTTCTCCGCGCGCTGAATGACCTTCTGCGCCAACGCCAGTGACGGCTGCCCGGTATGGACGTCGTCCATCACCGAGTTCCGCGGTTTTTCGGCCGCCTTGCGCTCTTCCCACTGAGCCAGCTGGTCTTCCAGCGAAATGGATTGTCCCGCAAGCACACCCGGCACCCGGTTGCCGAGCTTTCGCATCAATGTCACGGCGACGTCGTCGATGGTGAAGGAATGCTGCGGCGCGTCCTCGGCGATGCGGGCGTGGAAGAGGACCTGCAGCAACACGTCGCCGAGCTCTTCCCGCAGCTGGTCGGCGTTGCCACTGCGGACCGCGTCGAGCAACTCGTAGGTCTCCTCCAGCAGGAATCTGCGCAACGAGTCGTGCGTTTGCTCGCTTTCCCACGGCCCGGCGGTGCGCAGCTTGTCCATCATCGCGACGGCGTCGACGAGCCGTTCGCCGCGCGGAGTGTCGGGCGCTGAAATCAGCCGCGCCCCGGCGGCCAACCGCGCGGTGACGGCGGGGTGGTCGGGGTCGGACGACAGCAACACCGGGGCGTCGTCCCCGGTGTCGACCGGGCGCGCACCCGGCAACGACCAGGGCACCGCGACAGGCATCTCCTCGGTGTACTGCACCTCGCCGGCGAGGTGCTCGATCGCTTCGACGGGAACCAGCGACGGGCGGCGGGGGTCGAACAAGACGACAATCATCTCGCCTGTCGCTCCTCCCCGGACATCGGCGCTGGTGACGCACCCGTTATACCAATCTCTATCTGTGGTTTGCCTTGCAGCGCCGTCACCACGTTGGCCACCATCTGGACCAGCTCGACATCGCGGATGCGTGGCGCACCGACACCCCCGGCTCGCGGAATCGGAACCTGGACGGTGGCGGTGGTGGCCCGGTAGTGCGCCCCCGGATACATCCGCTTGAGCCGCACCTGAGCCGAATCTAGCAGCGTTATCGGCGACAGCCGCACCGTCGCCGCGGAGGCGGCCGACACTTCGGTGATGCCGGCGGCGCGGCACAGCAGCCGCAGCCGCGCCACCGCGACCAGCCGCTGGGCGGGCTCGGGCAGCGGCCCGTAACGGTCGGTGAGCTCCTCGACGACCCCGACGATGGCCGCGTCGTCGGCCGCCGCGGCCAACCGCCGGTAGCCCTCCAGCCGCAGCCGGTCGCTGGCGATGTAATCCGGCGGCAGGTGCGCGTCGACAGGGAGGTCGATCCGCACATCCTTGGGCTCCTCGCGGGCGACGACCGTCTCGCCGTCGGCGGCCGCGCGGTAGGCCTCGACGGCCTCGCCCACCAGGCGCACGTACAGGTCGAATCCGACGCCGGCGACGTGGCCGGACTGCTCGACGCCCAGCACGTTGCCGGCGCCGCGGATCTCGAGGTCCTTCAGCGCGACCGCCATGCCCGCGCCCAGCTCGTTGTTCTGCGCGATGGTCGCCAGCCGGTCGTACGCCGTCTCGGTCAGCGGGACGTGCGGCGGATAGAGGAAGTAGGCGTAGCCGCGTTCCCGGCTGCGGCCGACCCGGCCCCGCAGCTGGTGCAGCTGGGAGAGCCCGAAGGTGTCGGCGCGCTCGACGATGAGGGTGTTGGCGTTGGAGATGTCCAGCCCGGTCTCCACGATCGTGGTGCACACGAGGATGTCGTATTCGCGGTTCCAGAAGCCCTGAACGGTCCGTTCCAGCAGGTCCTCGGGCATCTGGCCGTGCGCCACGACGACGCGCGCCTCGGGCACCAGCTCGCGTACCCGGGCGGCGGCCCGATCGATGGAGCTGACCCGGTTGTGGACATAGAACGCCTGCCCGTCGCGCAGCAGCTCGCGCCTCAACGCGGCGGCGACCTGCTTGTCGTCGTGCGGGCCGACGTATGTCAGCACCGGGTAGCGCTCTTCGGGCGGCGTCAGGATCGTCGACATCTCGCGGATCCCGGCCAGGCTCATCTCCAGCGTCCGCGGGATCGGGGTCGCGCTCATCGTGAGCACGTCGACATGGGTGCGCAGCGACTTGATGTGCTCCTTGTGTTCGACCCCGAACCGCTGCTCCTCGTCGACGACGACCAGCCCGAGGTCCTTCCAGCGCACTCCGGTCTGCAGCAGTCGATGCGTGCCGATCACGACGTCCACCGACCCGTCGGCCAGGCCGTCGATCACGGCGCGGGACTCCGCGGCGTCGGTGAACCGGGACAACCCCTTGACGACGACGGGGAACCCGGCCATCCGCTCGCCGAACGTCTGTAGATGCTGGTCGGCCAACAGCGTGGTGGGGACCATCACGGCGACCTGCTTGCCGTCCTGCACCGCCTTGAACGCAGCCCGGACCGCGATCTCGGTCTTGCCGTAGCCGACGTCGCCGCAGATCACCCGGTCCATCGGAATCGGCTTTTCCATGTCCGCCTTCACCTCGGTGATCGCGGTGAGCTGGTCGACGGTCTCGGTGAAACCGAACGCGTCCTCCATCTCGGCCTGCCACGGGGTGTCCGGCCCGAACGCGTGCCCGGGGCTGGCCTGCCTTTTGGCGTACAGCGACACCAGTTCGCCGGCGATCTCCCGGACCGCGCGGCGCGCCTTGGTCTTGGTGTTGGCCCAGTCGCTGCCGCCCAGCCGGCTCAGCGCCGGGGCCTGGCCGCCGACATACCGCGACAGCTGGTCCAGGGAATCCATTGGGACATACAGCTTGTCGGCCTGCTGGCCCCGCTTGCTGGAGGCGTACTCGAGCACCAGGTACTCACGCCGGGCGCCGCCGACGGTGCGCTCGACCATCTCTACGAACCGACCGATGCCGTGCTGATCGTGCACCACCAGGTCGCCCGCCGCGAGCGCCAGCGGGTCGACGGTGTTGCGCCGTTTGGCCGCCAGCCGTTTGCCTTCGACGGCCGTGGCGCGGTTGCCGGTCAGGTCGGTCTCGGTGATGACGACGAGGTTGGCACCGGGAATCACGACGCCGTCGTGCAGCGGGCCCTTGAGCACCCCGACGACCCCGGACTTGGGCGCAGCACCGCAGTCCAGCATCGCGGCCGGAGTATCGAACTCGGCCAGCCGCTCCACCACGCGGTGGGCGGTCCCGGTTCCGGGCGCGACGACCGCGGCATACCCGCCGGTCGTGACGTGCGCCCGCAGCATCGCGAAGATGCTGTCGATGTCGTGTTGATGCCCACGAGCCGACGGCGCCGCCCGGATGTCCAGCTCCAGCGCCGACTCGTCGGACAGCTGACTCAACGTCCACCAGGGATGACCGGCAGAGACCGCCGCGGCCTCCACGTCGCCGAGTTCGGCGAAGCCCGACCCACCGAGTTGCCCGACGTCGACGGGCGCCGCTGAGGTGCCCAGGGCGGCGACCGACCACGACGCCTCGAGGAACTCACGGCCGGTCTTGATCAGGTCGGCCGCCCGGCTGCGCACCTTCTCCGGGTCGCACACCAGCACCGGGGTGCCCTCGGCCAGCTGGTCGGTCAGCAGGACGTGGTCCCCTTTTTCCGGGGGATGCAGCACCGAGAGCAGCGCCTCCATGCCGTCGACGGGGATGCCCTCGGCCAGCTTCGCCAGCATGTCGGTGAGGCTGCCGGTGATCGCGGCTCCACCTTCCGGCAGCCTCGCTGCCGCCTGTGCGGCCAGTTCGGCGGCCCGCGCCCGCACGTCATCGTCGAGGAGCAGCTCACGGCAGGCGACCGCGACGACCGTGTCGACGTCGATCTCGGGAATCGAGCGCTGGTCGGCTACCGCGAACATCCGGATCTCGCTGACCTCGTCGCCCCAGAACTCCACGCGCACCGGGTGTTCGGCGGTCGGCGGGAAAACGTCGAGAATCCCTCCGCGGACGGCGAATTCGCCGCGCCGGCCGACCATGTCCACCCGGGTGTAGGCCAGCTCGACCAGCCGGCTCACAACGCTCTCGAATTCGACTTCCTGGCCGACGCTCAATGTGACCGGTTCCACGAAGCCCAGCTGTGGCGTCATCGGCTGCAGCAGTGATCGGACCGTCGTCACCACCACCTGCAGGGGCGGCCCCAGCCTCGCGTCGTCGGGATGGGCCAGCCGGCGCAGCACCATCAGGCGGGTGCCGACGGTGTCGACGCCGGGCGAGAGCCGTTCGTGCGGCAGCGTCTCCCAGGACGGGAAGACGGCGACCGCGTCGCCGAACACGCCCGCCAGTTCGGCGGCCAGGTCGTCGGCTTCGCGCCCGGTTGCGGTGACCACCAGCAAAGGACCGACCCGTACCAGCGCGCTGGTGACGAACAACCGGGCGCTGGCCGGGCCGACCATGCTCAATTCCGCGGGTCGTGCGGACGCGCCCTCGATGAGCTGCTGGAAAGTGGGCGCCGTCAGCGCCAATTCGACGAGCCCCGCGATCGGGGTTTCTGGGCGAGCAGGCCCCGGTGCGGTCATGATGAGGCCCATTCTAGGGGCCGATCGGAGCCGCCGAATTTCGTGAAGATTGCGCCCGACGCCGTCAAAGGATCGTCAAGAAAGCGGCACCCGGCCCCGCATGGGCGCACCTTGAAGCCATGACATTGATCGACATCCTGCCGTCTCTGGGTCAGGCGGCACCGGTGCGGTTCGATCCCGCGATCTGGCCGGTCACCACGCGTTCCGACGAGGAGGGCCGGCTGTGCGTCGGCGGGGTGGCACTGACCGATATCGCCGACGAATTCCACACCCCGGCGTACGTCATCGACGAGGCCGATTTTCGGCACCGCGCCCGCCGCTACCGCAAGGCGCTGCGCGGTGTCGGGGTTGTCTACGCCGGAAAGTCACTGCTGACGACGGCGGTGGCGCGCTGGGCCCGCGAAGAGGGCCTCGGGGTCGACGTCTGTTCGGGCGGCGAGCTGGCCGTCGCGCTGGCCGGGGGCGTCGACCCCGCCCGCATCGTCATGCACGGCAATGCGAAATCGCCCGACGAGTTGCGCGAGGCGGTGCGTGTCGGGGTCGGGCGCATCGTGCTGGATTCGGCCATGGAGATCGCCTACCTGGCCGGCCTGACGCGACGACGCCAGCGCGTGCTGATCCGGGTGACGCCCGACGTCGACATCCACGGGCACCGGGCGGTGACCACAGGCATCAGTGACCAGAAGTTCGGCTTCACGCTCCATGGCGACCGGGCCGATGTGGCCGTGCAGCGGGTACTGGCGCACCCGGCCCTCGACCTGGTCGGGCTGCACTGCCACATCGGTTCGCAGGTCACCGACGCGGCCCGCTACGGCGAGGCCATCCACCGGATGATCGCCGCCATGGCCGACGTCCGCACCCGGCACGGCGTCATCCTCACCGAGCTGAACATCGGTGGCGGCCACGGGATCCCGTACGTCTCCGGCGATAGGGAACTCAACCTGGACGAGCTCGCCGGAGTGATCGAGAACGAGCTGGACGAGGCGTGCGCCGCCGAACGCTTCCCCCGGCCGACCGTCGTGGTGGAACCGGGCCGCGCCATAAGCGGGCGGGCCGGTCTCACGTTGTATCGGGTGCGCTCGGTGAAGACGCAACCGGGTGGCCGCACCTTCGTCGCCGTGGACGGCGGCATGAGCGACAACCCGCGGGTGTCGCTGTACGGCGCCCAATACACGGTCGCGCTCGCGAACCGGCATTCGCTGGGAGCCAAGCGCACCGTGACCGTGGCCGGCCGGCACTGCGAGGCGGGCGACGAAATCGCCCGCGACATTCAGCTACCCGCGGACGTGGCGCCCGGCGACCTGCTGGCCGTGGCGTGTACCGGCGCCTACCACCACAGCATGGCGTCGAACTACAACCTGGTCTGCCGGCCGCCCGTGGTGGCGGTCAAGGATGGTCGGGCCCGCGCGCTCATCCGTCGCGAGACGATCGCCGACCTGCTCTCGCGCGACTGCGGCTAAAGCGTCGCCGTCACAACGCGTTTCGCTCCGCGAAGTGGCGTTGCCGCGCCGACAGCGCCGCCGCCCGCTGCCCGGCGGTGACGCGGCGCGATCGGCCGAAGTAGCCGTCGATGTCGTTGATGTCGATCACCGTGGCAGTGGGCGTCGCGGGCTGCTCGGGCGCGGTGGCGCGCCAGGTGACGACCCCACTGCGATACCCGCGCGCGTCGAGCCAATTGTCCACACCGACGTCCTCGTTGGACACCAGCACCCGAACGCGGTCGCCGTCGGCGTGCGACTGGGCGAGGTTCAGGCTCGTCTGCCGTGTCTCGATGTCGATCATCTCGCTCCACCGGTTGGTCAGGCAGATGCCGACATAGGGGCTGCCACTGGGGATTTGGTAGTCGATCACCAGGGCCTGGCGGTCCTGCAGTTCCCAGGAGATGGGGACGAACCACGCGCCGGCCATGGCCGACGGCGGCTGCATCGGCGGGATGGCGAAGTTCTTCGGGAGGGCTCCGAACACCCGCGCGGGTATGTCCTTGACCCACATGGTGAAAAGGTCGCGCGACCCGGCCAGGTGCTCGTCGAACTCGGCGACGCTCTGCGCCAGCGACGGTGGGTGCGCCGGCGGTGGCGCATCGAGGCATTCGATGCGGATGTCGCCCTTGGCCTGGCGCTGCCAGTCGCCGTAGGTTTGGTAGCAGCAGAAGGATTCGGCGCCGGGCGGAAGCTCAAACCAGTTGGTATCGCCCATCTTCCGGCGGCTAAAGTAGATTTCGAAGGATCCGTCCGGACCAATCTGTAAATCCTCGGACTGCGTCTTGACCGCGCGGGCCTGGTCGTCCTTGCCGGCGTAGACACCGAAGGTGGTCTGCGCGACCGAACCCAACGTGCCGTACACCCGGTAGTCGTGCGCGTCGTCGATCCGCGCCGACAGGTACAGCGTGTCGGGGTTGGAGTGACCCCAGTTCCACGGCGCGTACTGGGCATTGATCAGCGTTGGGCGCGCCGGGTCGCTGCGCAATTGCAGCCCCATGTATTGAATATGGCCGATCAGATGCCCCAAAAGCGCACTGGCCGAACCCTCGTCGAGGTCGCCCTGCGCCAGCGCGACGTCGAGCAGGTCGTCGTGGAGTTCGCCGAACCGTCGCCACGCCGCCCGCAACACATCATTCGGCTGTTCAGTCATGGCGCGTCCTCGATTCCGTAAAAGTCCCGGTAGTACTGGAATTCGGGCCAGAGCGTCGGAATGTCGAGCCCATAGTCCTCGGCCCGGTAGATGTTGGGCTTGCGGGTGGCGCCGCGCTGGTCCATGAACGTACGCATCTTCCGCTGAACCTCGGCGGTGAGTTCGATGCCGAAGTGGTCATAGATCTCCTTGACGCACGCCAGCGGATTGCGAACCATGCGGTCCATCGAAAAATCGATGAATTGCGCTGACCGGTCGGCGAATTGGCGTCGCAGTTCGACGTTGCGGGCGAGCAATCCCCCGGCGCGCCAGCGCATGTAACGGCCGTGGTCGTGCCAGTCGACGCCGTCCTGCACCATCGCGAACACGGTGCCGGACAATTTGCAGCTCGACGCGATGACTTCGGTGGGTTCGCGGTAGGTGGTGACGAAGCGGGCATCGGGGAAGACGGCGAGGATCTTGTCAATGTTGGCCATGTGTGGCGGGGTCTTGAGCAGCCAGCCCTCCCGGGGCCGCAGACCGCCGCTCTGCATGTACTGCAGGAGCAGCTTCTCCTCCTGGTAGACCCAGGTGCGGTCCTGTCCTGCCAGCCACCGGTCGTAGCCCTGGCAATTGAACATGACGTGGAACGTCTCGCTGGCAAAGGCATAGGCGTGCAGCAGCGCGCATTCCTGCGCTTCCCACGTGCCGATCGGGTGCGCCGCATCGAGATCGGGGGCCAGCGCCAGGCTGCGGCGGATCTGCTTTTCGCTGCGGGCGATCCGCGGGTCGGTGCGCATGGTGGCGGGATCCAGCGGTGGGTGCAGCTCGTCGCACTCCCAGGTGAGGGGGAAGCGGAAACGATCATCCTGGCTCAACAGGTGATGGGTGATCGTCGTGCCGGTGCGCGGCGCCCCGACCAGGAAGACCGGTTTGGCGATGACCTCGTCGCGGATCGCGGGGTTCCGGCGGATGTGGTCCATCACCAGCAGCCGCTGGCGCAACAGGTTGGTGAGGTGCGTCGTGGCCAGGATGCGACCGAAGCCGTTGAGCCTGTCTTCGGTGTTGATCGACTCGATGAGCCGGTCCAAGCCTTCCTCGAAGCGGGGATCGCCGAAGTCGGTCAGGCCGCCGGCTTTCCGGCTCGCCCTGTCCATCAGCGCGTACTTGCGCAGCGGCAGGGGGTTAGCGCCCAGGCCGCGGGCGCCGCGATAGGCGCCGTTGAGTATCCGAAACGGAAGCGGTCTGGGTGGTGCCTCGATGGCCATGACGGGCGTTCCTTCACCGTTGAGCGGCTACACGTAATGCACGGTTGTGACCGGCCTCACAAAACATTACGATCTGAACGTAATGGAGTCAACGTCGTTCGAATCCGGGCGCCGTGAGGCCAAGCCTCAGGGGCGGCCCCGCGATTCGCGCATCGACGATGCGGTACTGCGCGCGACCAACGAGCTCCTCGAGGAGATCGGCTATGCCCGGCTGACCATTCCCGTGGTGGCGGCGCGCGCCGGGGCCACGCCGCCGGCCGTGTACCGCCGTTTCCCCACGAAGATCGAACTCGTCTTCGCGGCGGTGTTTCCCCCGACCCCGCGCGAGGAGTTGCCGTTGACCGGTGATCTGCGGACGGTCGTGCGCGGCCTGCTCGAAGGATCGATCAACCTGTTCAGCCGCCCGGCCGTGCACAGCGCGGTGTCGGGTCTGACGGCCGAGCTGCCCTCCGAGCCGGGCTTGTCGGCGCGGCTGCTGGATCGCCTGCAGGGCAGCACCTACCAACGCCTGCAGCAGTATCTCGACGACGCCGCCGCCCAGGGTTTGGCGGCCGACGGTATCGACGCGCGTCTGCTGATGGACATGATCGGCGGCACCGTCATGATGTCGATGGCCACCGAACGCACGCTCGACGACGCCTGGCTCGAGCACAACACCACGCTCATCGTCAGGGGCATGACCCGATGACCGCCGGCGGGCCACCCATGGAAGTCGTGGCCTCCGCGCCGGCCCAGCTGGGCTTGGGCGAGATCGGCCCCTGGGCCGCACGCATGGAGCGCGTCGGCTTCGGGGTCATCCATGTCTCCGAGACCATCCACGACGCATTCACGGTCGCGGCAATGGCTTTGGCCAATACGACGCGGCTGACCGTCCGGACGAGCATGGCGCTGGCGTTTCCGCGCAGCCCCATGATCACCGCCTACGCGGCATGGGATCTCGCCAAGTACTCCGGCGGACGCTTCCAGCTCGGTCTGGCCTCCCAGGTCCGCGGCAACATCGTCGGACGGTTCTCGGTCCCGTGGTCGCAGCCGGCACTGCGGCTGCGCGAATACGTCGAAGCCGTGCTCGCCATATTCCGCTCGTTCCAGACCGGCGAGCCGCTCGACTACGCCGGACGGTTCTACCAATTCGACCGCCTCCAGCCATATTTCAACCCCGGCCGGATTCCGTGTCCGCCCCCGCAGATCTGGACCGGCGGGGTCAACAAGAAGATGTGCCTGCTGGCGGGCGAACTCTGCGACGGTTTCGTCTGCCATCCCACCAATTCGCATCCGTCCATCCTCGCGACCCAGACGCTGCCGGCCCTGGCCGAAGGCGCCCGCAATGGCCGCCGCACGCGGACGCCGCTCGCGGTGGTGGCCAACCCGCAACCGCTGATGGCCGCCACCCGCGACGAGCTGGCGCGGTTGCGCGAGCCCCGGCGATCCGAGCTGGCCTTTCTCTACAGCACGCCCGCCTACCGCCGACAGCTCGAACACTTCGGCTTCGCCGAGATCGGCGAAGCGCTCACCGGCATGGCGCGCCGGAACGAATGGAGCGAACTGCACAAGCACCTGACCGACGAGGTGATGGATCAGGTTGTGCCGCAAGGCACCTACGACGAAATTCCCGCCGTGCTCGAGCGCTGGTACTCCGGCGCGTGCACCGGCCTGAGCCTGCCGGTCGCCGACGGCATGTCCGACGACGCGCTGGCGATGCTGGTCGATCGCCTCCAGGCCATTCCCACGCTGACGGTCGCGTGACCCACCCCAGGAAGGTACGAATGAACGCAACTCAACCGGCTCGGGCGCTGAAATCACTCGTCGCCAGGCAGTGGCACTCGCACAGTCCACTGGCCCGCCGCGCCCCGGCGAACTTCGCCGGGCAGTACGGGCCCTGGGCGCTCGTGTCCGGCGCCAGCGAGGGCATCGGCGGCGCTTGGGCGGATTACGCTGCGGCCCAAGGCTTGTCGGTCGCGATCGTCGCCCGCGACCCCGAGAAACTGGAGAAGAAGCGGCAAGAACTGGTGACACGGTTCGGCGTCGAGGTACTCACCATCTCACAGGACCTCGGGGCGCCCGATGCGGTGGAAAACATAGTCGCGGCCGTCGGCGACCGCGAAATCGGGCTGCTGGTATCCAATGCCGCCCTGGCCACCGTGGGCGGATTCTTCGCAGACGACCTCGAATTCGAGCGGCGGCGGATAAACGTCAACTGCTGCAGTCCGTTTGGGCTGACCTACCACTACGGGGCACTGATGAAGGCGCGCCGTCGCGGCGGCATTGTCCTCATGAGTAGCGGCACGGGATTGATCGGCAGCCCCTACTACACGCACTACGGCGCGACGAGGGCATACAACATCATCCTCGCCGAAGGGCTCTGGTACGAACTGAAACCCGACAACGTGCACGTGTTGGCATGCATGGCCGGGCTGACGAGTTCGCCGGGGGCCGCCGAGGCGCTCGACGTCGCGCGGGCCAGGGGCAGCCTCATCAATACGCCCGAGGAAAACGTCGAAGAGGCCGTCCTGTATCTGGGCAAGCGACCCAGCATGCAAGTAGGCGCCCCGAACCGGCGGATGATGTTCGTCGTGACCCGCCTGCTTCCGCGCCCCCTGGGCATACGAGAAATCGGCAAGCACGCCCTGAACAACTTCCTCGACGGGGTGCGGCCCTAGCGAGCGCTACTCGTCTTGCAGCTTGGGATCAGCTTCCAGATGGGTCAGGCCGTTCCACATCAGGTTGACCAGATGCGCGGCGACCACTTCCTTCTTGGGCTCGCGGGTGTCGAGCCACCACTGGGCCGTCATCGACACCGAGCCGACCAACGCCTGGGCGTAGAGCGGCGCCAGATCCGGGTCCAGGCCGCGGCGGGCGAAGTCGCCGGCCAGGATCGAGCTGACCTGGCTGACGGCGTCGTTGAGCAGGCTGGAATAGGTGCCCGAGCTGATCGCGGCCGGTGAATCGCGGATCATGATCCGGAAGCCGTCGGTGCGCTCCTCGACGTACGTGAGCAATGCCAGCGCGACCCGCTCGACCCGAACGCGGGACCGGTTGTTGGTCAGCGACGAGGTGATGCCGTCGAGCAGCGCCGACATCTCGCGGTCGACCACCACCGCGTAAAGGCCCTCTTTGCCGCCGAAATGCTCGTAGACGACGGGCTTGGACACATTGGCGCGCTGCGCGATCTCCTCGATCGAGGCGCCCTCGTAGCCGCGTTCGGCGAACAGCTGGCGCGCGATACCGATGAGTTGGTGCCGGCGCGCGCTGCCGGTCATCCTGGCGCGCGGGGCCCGCACTTCTTTATCCGGGGCAGCCACGTCCTTCAGGGTATCGGTTTGCGCAGGTGAAGTTGTATGACTTTGCCTGGGGCCGCCGTCGGCCCCGGTAACGTTTAGAGTCTTGGTGGCGCGGTCGGCGATCGTTCCGGCAGCCGCCGCAAGGGGCAATCCGTCGTGGTGTAATCGGCAGCACCTCTGATTTTGGTTCAGAAAGTTCAGGTTCGAGTCCTGGCGACGGAGCACGGTTCTTTGCCACGAGCGTGCATGAAATGACACGCTTGACGGCGTGTCGGCGGACAAACATGCTCGCTCGCGTCGAAAGGGGATCCATGTCGTCTGGTGGTGACACCGCGGTCCTGGTCTTGGCGGCCGGGCCCGGCACCAGGATGCGGTCGGACACCCCGAAGGTGCTGCATACGATCGCCGGCCGCAGCATGTTGGCCCACTCGCTGCACGCGGTCGCCAAGGTGGCACCCCAGCGCCTGGTCGTCGTGCTCGGCCACGAGCACCAGCGCATCGCGCCGCTGGTCGCCGAACTGGCCGAGCGGCTCGGGCGCCCGATCGACGTCGCGCTGCAGGATCGACCTCTCGGTACCGGCCATGCGGTGCTCTGCGGGCTGTCCGCGCTGCCCGAAGACTACGCCGGCATCGTCGTCGTCACCTCCGGCGATACTCCCCTGCTGGACTCCGACACCCTGGCCGGCCTGATCGCGACGCACAACGCGGCGTCGGCCGCGGTGACCGTGCTGACCACCACGCTGAGCGAACCCTTCGGCTACGGCCGCATCCTGCGCACCCAGGACAACGAGGTGATGGCGATCGTCGAACATGCCGACGCGACCGACTCGCAGCGCGAGATCCGCGAGGTCAACGCCGGTGTGTACGCATTCGACGTCGCCGCATTGCGGTCGGCTCTGGGTCGCCTGAGCTCCGACAACGCGCAACGCGAGCTCTACCTCACCGACGTCATCGCCATCCTGCGCGGGGACGGCCGGTCGATCGTCGCGCAGCACGTCGACGACAGCGCGCTGGTGGCCGGCGTCAACAACCGTGTCCAGCTGGCCGAGCTGGGCGCCGAGCTGAACCGCCGGATCGTCGCCGCCCACCAGATGGCCGGCGTGACCGTGGTCGATCCGACGACCACCTGGATCGACGTCGACGTGACGATCGGCCGCGACACCGTCGTCCACCCCGGGACGCAGTTGCTCGGGCAGACGCAGATCGGCGCCGGCTGCGTCGTCGGCCCGGACACCACGTTGACCGACGTCACGGTGGGTGACGGCGCATCCGTGGTGCGTACCCATGGCTCGTCGTCGTCGATCGGCGGTGGCGCGACGGTCGGCCCGTACACCTACCTACGCCCCGGCACGGTGTTGGGGGCCGACGGCAAGCTGGGCGCGTTCGTCGAGACCAAGAACTCCACCATCGGCGCGGGCACCAAGGTTCCGCATCTGACCTACGTCGGCGACGCCGACATCGGCGAGCACAGCAACATCGGCGCGTCCAGCGTGTTCGTCAACTACGACGGCGAATCCAAGTCCCGCACCACCATCGGCTCGCACGTGCGCACCGGCTCGGACACCATGTTCGTGGCGCCGGTGACCGTCGGCGACGGGGCCTACACCGGCGCCGGCACGGTCGTGCGCGACGACGTCCCGCCGGGCGCGCTGGCCGTTTCGGCGGGACCGCAGCGCAACATCGAGAACTGGGTGAAGCGCAAGCGGCCGGGCAGCGCGGCGGCCCAGGCCGCCGAAGCCGCGGAAAAAGCCGCCGACCAGCCCCCGCCCCCACCCGACCCGGATCGGGCGCCGTGAGCCCACTGCGTGGCAATGCGGCAACCCATCCAGACCCTTCGCATACGATGGGGCCTTCAATTCGCTATCTCGATCCCGATACCCCGAGGGCAGCACGGTGAGCCACGACTGGACCGATAACCGCAAAAACCTGATGCTCTTCTCCGGCCGCGCGCATCCGGAGCTGGCCGAGCAGGTAGCCAAAGAGCTCGACGTCCACGTCACCGCGCAGACCGCGCGGGAGTTTGCCAACGGTGAGATCTTCGTGCGCTTCCACGAATCGGTGCGTGGCTGCGACGCGTTCGTCCTGCAATCCCATCCGGCGCCGGTCAACGACTGGCTGATGGAACAGCTGATCATGATCGACGCGCTCAAGCGCGGTAGCGCCAAGCGGATCACCGCCGTCATGCCGTTCTACCCCTACGCTCGCCAGGACAAGAAGCACCGGGGCCGCGAACCTATTTCGGCGCGGCTGGTCGCCGACCTGCTCAAGACGGCGGGCGCCGACCGGATCGTGACCGTCGACCTGCACACGGACCAGATCCAGGGTTTCTTCGACGGGCCGGTCGACCACATGCGCGGGCAGAACCTGCTGACCGGCTACATCCGGGACAACTACCCGGACAGCAACATGGTCGTGGTGTCTCCCGACTCCGGCCGGGTGCGCATCGCCGAGAAATGGGCCGACGCGCTGGGCGGCGTTCCGCTGGCCTTCATTCACAAGACCCGCGACCCGCGCGTGCCCAACCAGGTGGTGTCCAACCGCGTCGTCGGCGAGGTCGAAGGCCGGACCTGCGTGCTGATCGACGACATGATCGACACCGGTGGCACCATCGCCGGCGCGGTGCAGCTGTTGCGCGACGACGGCGCCAGTGACGTCATCATCGCCGCGACTCACGGTGTGCTGTCGGACCCGGCCGCCGAGCGGTTGGCCGCGTGCGGCGCGCGCGAGGTGATCGTGACGAACACCTTGCCGATCGGCGAGGAGAAGCGTTTTCCCCAGCTCACGGTTTTGTCGATCGCGCCGCTGCTGGCCAGCACCATTCGCGCCGTCTTCGAAAATGGCTCAGTCACAGGGCTATTCGACGGAGACGCCTAGATGGCTTCCGGTTCACACAACGCGGTCATCTACCACAATCCCAAGTGCAGCACCTCGCGCAAGACGCTGGATCTGCTGCGGGACAACGGCTTTGAGCCCACCATCGTCCAATATCTGAAAACGCCGCCGTCCCGGGACGAACTGGTTCGCATGATCCGCGACGCCGGCATCGATGTGCGCACCGCGGTGCGCAAGCGGGAACCGCTTTACGCCGAGCTCAACCTCGCCGACGCGAGCGACGACGAGCTGCTCGACGCCATGGCCGAGCATCCCATCCTGATCGAACGGCCGTTTGTCGTCACGCCGAAGGGGACCCGGCTGGCCCGGCCGATCGACGCGGTCCGCGAGGTTCTGTGACCTCTCGCTGCGCGGTCGCGGCCGGGGCCGCGCTAGTCGCGCTGACGCTGGCCGCGTGCGCCCCGAAACCCCCGGACTACTCGTCGGTGTTGGGAACGACGTCGACGACCGCTACCACCACCACGACGACCAGCAAGCCGGTCCCGTTGTCGAAGTATCTGGAAAGCATCGGTGTCACCGGGCAGCAGGTGGCGCCAGGCAGCCTGACCGATCTGACCGTGTCGATACCGACGCCACCGGGCTGGTCGCCGTTCAGCGATCCGAAGAAGATCACGCCCGAGACGGTGATGATCTCCAAGGGCGGTAAGTATCCGACGGCGAGGCTGGTGGTGTTCAAGCTGCGCGGGGATTTCGACCCGGCCCAGGTCGTCAAGCACGGCAACGACGATGCCCAGCTGTTCCAGAACTTCCACCAACTCGACGCGTCGACCGCGCCCTTCAACGGATTTCCCTCGTCGATGATCCAGGGCAGCTACGACCTCGAGGGCACGCGGCTGCATAGCTGGAACCGGATCGTCATCCCGACCGGATCGCCACCCGCCGCCCAGCGATACCTGGTTCAGCTGACCATCACCGACCTGGCCG
This sequence comes from Mycobacterium sp. SP-6446, assembly GCF_001954045.1. Classification (NCBI taxonomy): domain Bacteria; kingdom Bacillati; phylum Actinomycetota; class Actinomycetes; order Mycobacteriales; family Mycobacteriaceae; genus Mycobacterium; species Mycobacterium sp. SP-6446. The sequence continues at coordinate 30,921 of NZ_MBEM01000124.1, forward strand.
GCGAGGCGGTGGCGCAGTCGACCGACATCGAGGCGATCATCCACGGATTCGTCGTCGCCGCAAAATAGCGGACGCCGGGCCTCGTCCGAGGTCACCGAGATTGCCGCCATGGTCGTGCCCGGGGGCCGAATCACAGCCCTCACGGCAATCTCGCTGCGCACCCGTCACTACTGTTGTCAGCCATGACCGACTGGACCGCTGCAGACCTCCCCTCGTTTGCGGGGCGCACCGTCATCATCACCGGGGCCAATAGCGGGCTGGGCGAGGTGACGGCGCGCGAGCTGGCCGCGAAAGGCGCCAAGATCGTGATGGCCGTGCGCAACACCGAGAAAGGTGCGGCCGCCGCGCAGCGGATGCGCGGCGAGGTCGAGGTGCGCCCACTCGATCTGCAGGACCTGTCCTCGGTGCGGCAGTTCGCCGACGGGATCGACAAGGCCGATGTGCTGATCAACAACGCCGGCATCATGGCCGCGGGCTACGCGTTGACCGTCGACGGCTTCGAGGGCCAGATCGGCACCAATCATCTCGGCCATTTCGCGCTGACCAACCTGTTGTTACCCAAACTGACCGACCGGGTCGTGACGGTGTCTTCGATGGCGCACTGGGCGGGGCGGATCAACTTCGACGACCTGCACTTCAAGACCCGGCGGTACTCGCCGTGGCTGGCCTACAGCCAGTCGAAGCTCGCCAACCTCCTGTTCACCAGCGAGCTGCAGCGACGGCTGGAGGCCGCCGGTTCACCGCTGCGCGCGGTCGCGGCGCATCCGGGTTATTCGCACACCAACCTGCAGGGCGCCTCGGGCCGCAAGCTGGGCGACGCGCTGATGTCGGCCGCCACCCGGGTATTTGCCACGAACGCCGACTTCGGCGCTCGGCAGACGCTCTACGCGGCGTCGCAGGGCGTGCCGGGAAACGCGTTCGTCGGCCCGCGGTTCGGCTATGTCGGCCGAAGCCAACCGGTCGGGCGCAGCCGCCGGGCGCGAGACGCGGCCGTCGCCGCCGCGCTCTGGGAGCTGTCCGAGCAGCTCACCGGCACCAAATTTCCGCTCTGAGGCGTGCCGAGTGTGCGCCGAGGGCTGCGAGTGTGAGCTGATGGCGCCCTCAGAGCACACTCATCGATTTCCGCTCTGACGTGCCCATGCGATAACCTGACCGGGCGTCACGGCGAGGGTGGCTGGCCGTCTAACCAGCACCGTTATCGACGGGGACCGACAGATTGTCGCGATCCTGGCCGTGCCCAGAACTAGAGCACACAGGAGCGACACGATGGCCAAGTCGGCAGTCAATCAACTCACGGCGACGGTGCGAACCGAAACCGGCAAGGGCGCGTCCCGCCGAGCCCGGCGCGACGGCAAGATTCCGGCCGTCCTCTACGGTCACGGCGCCGACCCGCAGCACCTCGAATTGCCCGGGCACGACTTCGCGGCCGTCCTGCGGCATTCCGGCACCAACGCGGTGCTCACCCTCGACATCGCCGGTAAGGAACAGCTGGCGCTGACCAAAGCGCTGCACATCCACCCGATCCGCCGCACCATTCAGCACGCCGACCTGCTCGTCGTGCGTCGCGGCGAGAAGGTCGTCGTCGAGGTCCGAGTCGTCGTCGAGGGCGACGCGGTCCCCGGCACTCTGGTCACCCAGGACACCAGCACCATCGAGATCGAGGCCGACGCCCTGTCGATTCCCGAGCAGTTGACCGTGTCCGTCGAGGGCGCCGAACCCGGCACCCAGTTCACCGCCGGGCAGATCTCCCTGCCCTCGGGCGTCAACTTGATTTCCGACCCGGAGATGCTCGTGGTCAACGTTGTGGTCGCGCCGACCGCCGAGGACCTCGAGGAAGAGGGCGCGGGCGAGGTCGCCGAGGGCGAAGAAGCGCCGGAAGCACCGGCAGAAGAAGAAGAGGCCGGCGAAGCCGAGGCGCCCGCCGCCGAGTCCGAGTAGGCGGCTCGCGAGATGGCCGAGCCGTTGTTGGTGGTCGGCCTGGGCAACCCCGGAGACAACTACGCCCGCACGCGGCACAACCTGGGGTTCATGGTCGCCGACCTGCTCGCCGCCCGGCTGGGCGCGAAATTCAAGGCGCACAAGCGTTCTGGCGCGGAGGTCGTCAGCGGCCGGTTGGCCGGCCGCTCGATCCTGCTGGCCAAGCCGCGCTGCTACATGAACGAATCCGGCCGCCAGATCGGGCCGCTGGCCAAGTTCTACTCGGTGGCACCTGCGGACATCATCGTCATCCACGACGACCTCGACCTCGAGTTCGGTCGCATCCGGCTCAAGATCGGCGGCGGCGAGGGCGGCCACAATGGCTTGCGCTCGGTGGTGGCGGCCTTGGGCACCAAGGACTTTCAGCGGGTACGCATCGGGATCGGCCGTCCGCCCGGACGCAAGGACCCGGCGGCTTTCGTGCTGGAGAACTTCAGCGCCGCCGAGCGCCCCGAAGTCCCGACGATCTGCGAGCAGGCGGCCGACGCCACCGAGTTGCTCATCGACCTGGGCCTGGAGCCCGCGCAAAACCGCATCCACGCCTGGTAGGCGCGTCCACTTCAGGTGGGCAGCATGTCCTTCCACGACTTGGGCGCCGCATCGGAGATCACGTTGGATTGCCGAAACAACTGGCCGTCGGGCGTCATGTATTTGCCGGTGCGCGGGTCGTATCCGGCGAACCCCACCAATGGTTTTGGCCCGGCCGTCGTCAACGAACTCGGAGCCGCCCCTGCCGGCGGTGTTCCCGACGGCGAGGCACCCGGCGGCAGGGGCGTCCCTTCGACCGGACCGAAGGTGTGCTCGTCGGCCGTAACGCGACCATCGGGGGGGATGCCCTGCGACAGCAGATTCGGGTCGAGGGGATACGGGCCGAGCACATGTTGACGCATGGCGAGCGGCTCGTAAGGCTTGTCGCTGTCACAGATTTGCACGGTCGGCGCGCGTTTACCTGGGTTGCCCATGCACGGATAGTTGCGGGCCCCGCGGACCGAAATCGGGGCATCCTGCGGGAGTTTGCAATACAGCCCGTCCGGGGTGTCGATGGTGGTGGTGTCGGCGGGCGAGCGCCATGAGGATGGTGGCAGGAAACCCACGGTGCATGGCGGCGGATCGCCGATGCTGATCGCGAACTCGCCCATCGCCTGTCCGGTCGCGTTGTTCGCCGAGAGTCCGGCGGACTGCAGCGCGGCGATTGCCGGCGGCAGCAACACCAGCAGCTGCTCCAGCGACGGGTTGTAGGTCACCAGCACCTGACCGACGGTGGTGAGGTTCGCCAGCAGGACGGGCAGCGTCGGTTTGATCTGGTCGAGCAGGCGAGAAACTTCGTTGACGGCGCCCGGGCCGCTCCGCAGCAGCGTTCGCAGCTGTCGGTCGTCGGCCACCGCCGTGCGCGTCACGCCGGCCAGGCTGTGCACCCAGGTCCGGATGGAGTCGGTCGTGTTGGCTTGTGAATCCAGCAGCGGCACAGCGTTATCGACCAGGGCGCGGGTCGGATCGGCGACAGGCTTGAGATCACCGGCCACCTGAGCGGACGAGTCGAGCAGGGAGCCCAGATCGTAGCCCGCGCCGTTGAGCCCCTTGAACGACTCGTCGAGCAACGCGCCGAGCTTGTCCTTGGGGATGCTGTTTATCAGCGCGCTGACCCTGTCCAGCATCGGCCCCACCGGCTGGGGAATCGAGGTCTTCTCAAGGGGAATCACCGAGCCGTCCTTGAGGTAGGGCGCGACCTCGGCGCGGGGTCGAAGATCCACGTACTGCTCCCCGACCGCGGAGACGCTGCGCACCTCCGCCCGCAGGTCGGTGGGAATCCGCGGCGACGTGTCGAGCGAGAGCGTCACCTCCACGTGGTTCGACAACACGTCGACCGCGGTGACCTTGCCTACCTGCACGCCGCGGTAGGTGACGTTGGAGAACCTGTATATCCCTCCGCCGGACGGCAATTCCAGCCGCACAGTGATGCGGCCGATGCCGAGCAGGGTCGGCGCCTGGACGTAGACGAGGACCATCGAGAGGATGCCGATGATCGACAAGATCGTGAAGACCGTCAGTTGGATTCGGACGAAACGCGTCAACATCAGCCGCCGGCCTCATCTTTCGGCGGGAAGTCGGTTGGGAGCGGAATGCCGGACAGTGGCCGCGCTTGGCTCACCCCATCCGGTGTCGGCGCCGGCGCGGGAACGCGATCGGTGGGCACGCTCGCCGGCGGGGGTGTGGCGCCCACGCCCGGCGGCGCATAGGTGTAGTTCAGATACGACGGATCTCCCGGTGCCGGAACAAGTCTCGCGCCCGGTTGACCCCACCGGGTGCCGAGCAGCAATGTTCGCTTGAGCCGCGGCAGCGTGAGGTCGGCGATCAGGTACATGTTCATGTAGTCGCCTCGGACGCCCCGGTCGATTAGATTCTGGCCATAGGGGAAGGTGGGGGCGTAGGCGAGGGCGGTACCGAGGTCAGGGCCGATATCCGCGAGGGCCTTGATGGCCGGTTCCAGGTTCTTCAGGTTGCGCACCAGGTCGGCCTGCGTGTCGTCGACCAGACCGGTTGCGGTGTCGCTGAAAACGCGCAGCTTGTCCAGTGCCGTCGTGATGCGTGGCCGCTCGGCTATCAGCACGTCCAGGGCGGGCGGTATCTTGCGCAGCGCTTGCGTGATCACGTCGCGCTGTCCCGCGAGCGTCCCGGTGAGGCGGTTCAGTTCCTCCATGAAACCAATGAGGTTGTCGCGCTGGGCATCCAACGTGCCGACGAAGTCGTCGAATCGGGTCAGCAGATCCCGGACCTGGCTTTCATGCCCGGACAGGGCGGCGCCGAAGTTGTGGATGATGTCGCCGATCTGGCCCAATCCCCCGCCGTTGATCACGGCCGACAGCGACGAGAGCGTCTGCTCCGTCGACGGATAGGTCGCCGACCTGTCCAGTGGGATCGTGGCTCCGGACTGCAGCCGGCCTCGTGGCGCTTCACCCAGCGGCGAGTTCAGCTCGAGATGCATCGATCCCAGCAGGCTGGTCTGCCCGACGCGGGCCACCGCGTTCGCGGGCACGACGACGTTGGGTTTCACCGAGATCAGCACGTCGGCGTGCCAGTCGCGGAAGGTCAGGTTGCCGACGCTGCCGACGACGACGTCGTTGAGCAGCACCGGCGAATTCGCCTCTAGCGTCCCGACGTTCGCCACCTCGACGCGGTAGGTGGTGGCGCCAGGCCCTCGCCCCACCGCGCCCGGCAGCGGTAGTGAGTTCAACCCCTGGAACGCGCATCCGGTCACGCCGAGCAGGACACAGGAGCCGACCAGGTATGCGCGGACCATCGACCGCAACCGGCTCACGGGCCCGGCCTTCCGGATGGGAGCAACAGGTCCTGCCAACTCGCCGGTGCGGGTGCCGGGAGTGCTTGCGGCACAGTCCCTGTGGCGGTGGTCGGTGGCGGGTCGGGTTGCGCCAGCCCGGGTATGCGACCCAACGGCGGCGGTGGCGGTGCCGCCGGCGGGGTGTCACCGGGCAGCCCCGTGTACGCGGACACCGCCGGCGGCGTCTCCGCCGGCCCCGGAGGCGGCCCCTCGCCGCCGGGCGCCAGGCGGGGATCGGAGTAGATGATGCTGTCGGGGTTGGCCGACTTCATCAGGAACGGACTCGACGGGATCGGTGGATAGTTGAAATTCAGCAATCGCAGCGCGGGACCCAGGTACTCGGCGCACAGCTTCCCGCTCTCGCCCGCGGTGACGTTTTCGATCGCCGCGATCTGCCCGCAGATGAACTCCACCGGGCTGGAGAAGTTGTTGAACACGATGGATCCGATGGCGTCGCCCGTGTCGGGGTTATAGGCGTTGTAGAAATTGCCGAACGCGTTCGGCGCCACATGCAGGAGGTTCTCGAGGTCCGTGCGGTGCTCGACCAGGCTGGTGGTGACGTTTGCCAATCGCTGGATCTGTTCGGAGACCTGGTTACGACTTCCCGAAACGAATCGTTGCACTTCCCCGACCGCGCTCGAGAGATCGGTCAACGCGGCGTCCAGGTCGGAGCGGCCGTCGTCGAGCACGCTGGTCAGCGTGGCGAGCCGGTTCTCGAATTGAACGATCTGCTGGTCGCTGTCGCGAAGCGCCGTGACGAAGACTTGCAGATGGTTGACGATGTCGACGATGTTGCCGCTGCCGTTGGCCAGGATCCGTCCCACCCCCGAGAGTTGAGCCAGGGTCTGGCGCAGCTTGTCCCCGTTACCGTTCAATGCGTTGGCGGCGCTGTCGATGAACCGGGCCATCGACGGCACCGACACCTGGCTGTTGGGGCCCAATTCGGTGGCCAGGCGCGTTAATTGGGTCTTCACCTCGTCCCACTCCACGGGGACCGCGGTGCGTTCTACGGGAATCACGGCGCCGTCGGGCATCGTCGGGCCGCTGTGGTGGTATGCCGGGGCCAGCTGGACATAACGCGCCGCGACCAAGTTCTGGGCGACGATCACCGCCTTCGCGTCGGCGGGGATGCGTACGTCGCGATCGAGGTTCATGGTCAGCCTGACCGTGCCGCCCTCCGGGTGGATCGACGTGATCTTGCCGACCCTTACACCGGAGACCCGCACCTGATCGCCCGGGTAGATCGCGGTCGCGGTGGTGAAGTAAGCCGTGATCGTCTTCGAGCGCGAGAATGACTGGTAGACAAGGAGTGCCGCGCCGCCGACGCCCAGCCCGATCAACGCGGTCGCCAGCGCCACGACTAGCTTGTTCCGGGACATCATCGTGGTCCTTGATGCTGTGGAATCCCGTTGTACGGGAACGGGAACAGTGCGCGCGGGCCGGCATTGTCGGGCGGCTGCCCGGGAATGTTGCCCCGGCGGAACCCCCACAGGTAGTCGAGGAACGGCTGCACGAACTGCGGCGGCATCACATTGGGGTCGTAGGCCTGGTAGTAGAACCCGCTGGAGACCGCTTCGCCCTGGGTGATCTCGAACTTGGCCAGGCCCGGAAGGGCTTTGGAGATATTGTCGCGGTTCTTCTCCAGGATCGCGGTTACAGAGTTGAGCCTCTGCAACGTCGGTGCCAGGGTTTGTTCGTTGTCGTGCACCAGCCCCGACAGCTGCTTGGCCACCGCGGAGGTGTTGGCGAGGAGTTCTACGATCGCCTGGCGGCGCTGGGCCAGCACACCCAGCAGAGCGTTGGCGTTGAGGATCAACGTGTTCATCTGCTGGCTGCGTTGCGACAGAATGCCGGTCACGGTGCTGGTGCTCTTGAGGACCTCGCCGAGAGTTTGATTGCGGCCGTTGAGCGACTCCGACAAGTGGGTCAGGCCGTCGAACATCGGCCCCAATTGCGGTGCGACCCGGTCGATCGTCGCCGACAGTGTGTCCAGCGACTGGTTGAGCGACGCGGTGTCGGTCCCGGCAAGGTTGGTCGTAAGGTCGCTGACCGACTCCGTCAGCGAGTACGGCGATGAGGTGCGCGAGAGTGGAATGAGGTCGGACGGGCGCAGTCGCCGAGCCCCCGCCGACTGGAGGGTGAGCACCCGCTGCCCCAGCAGCGAGCCCGTTCTGATGTGCGCGGTGCTGTCCGATCCGAGCCGCACCTTGCCCTTGACGGTAAACGTGACCAAGGCTTCGCCGTCGCGCAACGCGATATCCGACACCGTGCCGACCTTGATACCCGATGTCGTCACGTCGTTGCCGACCTCGAGCCCGCCGGCCTCGGAGAACAACGCCTGATAGCGGACTGAGGTCGCCAACGACAACAGGCGCCCGGGCTGCAGGCCCACGGCGATGATGAGTGCTACGAGGACGATGCCGATGAAACCCGGCCGGATCAGGTGCGAGCCGCCGTATTTAAGCATTGGGTTCCGCGCACCTCCCTCCTTGTGTCTTAAGCCAAGGGAACACAGCGGTTTCGCCCTGCAGGTCGGTGACCCGGACGGACATTCCGCAGATGTAGAACTGGATGAAGCTGCCGTATGCCCCGAGCCGGGCGAGCTTGCGATAGTTTTCCGGCGCCCGCTGCAGGGCGGCGTCCAATCGGTCCTTGTCCTGATCCAGCAGTGGAGCCAGCCGGTCCAGTTGCTCCACGGTGCCGGCCAACGGTGGCCGCGCGGTTCGCAGCAGGTCGGCGATGGTCGCGGTTCCGTTGTCCAGTGATTCGATCGCAGCGCCGATCCGATCGCGGTCTTGGGCGAGTCCGGACGTCAAGCGCTCGAGCCGGTCGATGGCGTTCGAGAACTTGTCGCCGTCCTTGACGAGCGTGGCGAGCACCGAGTGCATGTTGTCGATCAATTGCTGAATCGTTTGGTTGTTGTTGGCCAACGCATTCGAGAACGACGATGTTTTCGAAAATACGGAGTCGAGCGTGTCGCCCTCGCCCTGGAAGACCTTTACCAGCGATGCGGTGAGCGCGTTGACGTCTTGCGGATTGAGGCCTTGGATAACGGGTTTCAAGCCGCCGAGGAGCAGGTCGAGGTCGAGCGCCGGCGCGGTTCGGTCCACCGGGATCTGCGCCCCGGCCGGCAGCATCCCGGTCGAGCCGGGGCCGTTGACCAATTCGAGGTAGCGATCGCCGACGAGGTTGAGGTAGCGAACCGCCGCCTTGGTTCCGCTGGTGAGGGCGACGCCGCGGTCGGCGTCGAACTTCACCAAAACGCTTTGGTCCGGGCGCAATTCGACGCTGTCGACCGTGCCGACCCGGATCCCGGCCGCACGCACCGAGTCGCCGCTCTTCAGGCGCGACACGTCCGAGAAGATCGCGGAGTAGCCGTTGGTCGCGCCGGTGCGGTATTGGCCGAAGATGACGAAGAGAAACGCGGTCAGCGTCGCCATCACGACGCAGAAGACCCCGAACTTGAGAAAGGTCGCGCGCACCGAGTGGCTCATCCCGGTTGTCCGATCTGAGCGGAGTTGCGTGGTGGCCCGTCGATCGGCCCGTACAGCAGTTGTTTCAGCCCGTCGGAGTTGAGCAGGATGCCCTGGTTGCCGTACTGCCACGGGTTGGCGCCCACGTCGGCGACCACGAACGGCGGAGCCGTGTTGGGCGGCACGACCGGCAGCTGTTGGTCCGCGCAGTGCGGTCCGCCCTTGGCCGAAACCTTCGGCAAATGGCCGGGGTATCGATAGCGTTCGATCCCGAGTGTGAAACTGACCGAGACCACCACGCCGGGTTCGGGCGGCGGTGGGTTCTTGGCCATCGGCACCAGGCCGGCCACCGCGCAGTTGAGCGCTTCGTGGTATTGGTTGGCCAGATCGGTGGTCGGCACCAACAGATGAACCACATCGGTCAGGCCGTGCCGATTGTCGCCCACGACATCGTTTCCGATGTCCGCCAATCCGATCGCGCTGATCAGCAGGGCATCCAGGTTGCCTTGCTCATCGACGACGGTCTGACCTATCCGTGTCGCGTTGTCGGCGACCTCGACCAGGTCGCGCGCACCGTCGGCGTAGGCGGTGAACGCCTGCCGCGCGGCGGCGACGTCATGGCTGAGGTTGGCAAGGCTGGGATCCAGCGTGGCCAAAAACGAATCCAGGTCCGAAAGCATCTGGCCGACCTTGTGACCGCGGCCGCCCAGCGCCGAGGCGAGCGCGCCGAGCGTCTCGTTGAGCTTCTCCGGTTCGATCTTCGACAGCACCGAGGTCAGTTCCTGGAAGACCGTGTTGATTTCCACCGTGACGTTCTTGGCCTCCAGGACCTGGCCCGCGTGCAGCTTTTGCGGTGAGGGATCCGCCGGTGGGACCAGTTGCACGAACTTCGCTCCGAACACCGTCGTCGAGGTGATGTCGATGAGCACGTTGGCCGGAATCAGCCGTAGCTTCGACGGGTCGATCGACAGGTGAAGGGCCGCTTGGCCATTCGGCTGCTCCTCGATGGAGGCGACGGTACCGACCTGCACGTCGCGCAGCTTCACCTTGGCGTCCGGATCCATCACCAATCCGGCGCGTGGCGAAAGCACGGTGACCGGCACGCTCTCGGAGAAGTCGCCCCGGAACAGGCTGGTGGTCATGGCGACGATCCCCGCGATCGTCGCGAGGGTCACCAGCCCGAGCATCGGACGAATGGCACGACCAAACATCGATTCGCTCATCCGGACAGGTCGAAGTTGCCGTTGGCAACGTAGACGGCCAGCGATACCAAGAGGGTCACGGAGCTAGTTGCCATCGCGACCGCGCACTTCGGGAACCGCATGCTGATCCGTCATCGCTGCAGCTCCTTGTCCGATGATCCCGGCGACCCACCCCGGCGGGCTGACGCCAGAATATGTCAGTGCTGACTCAATTGGAAGACGTCAGTACTGACAAATTTCGGCTGGAGCGGCCGACGCGATGACCTCGCCGCTCAGGCCGGCTTCGGCTCGGCGAAACCGCGGCCGAACCGCTCGACCAGCTGCCAATACTCGGGCACATTGCCGTCGCCGAGATAGTCGACCAACAGTCGCACCTCCGGCGGCAGGTGACCGTCGACATCGGTGAAGCCGTATTCGCGGGCGAGACGAGAGGCGAAGAACGATCGGCCGGTGCGGGCCATGCGGTCGGGGTCGGTGAACAGCGCGGCCACCGCGCGACCCGGAAACCGTGGCGACTCGCAGATGTCGAGGTCGAGCCCGAACAGCTGACGCGACCCGGACGGGCCCTCGGTGGCGAAGGCGAGGATGCGGTCGGCGAGCACCAAGCCCGGCCACAACCCGATCACCGCCACGTTGTGCTCGCGCAGCTCGAGCGCGGTGTCGTGGGTGATCTTCTCGATGGCGGCCTTGGCGGCCCCGTAGGGCGTCGACAGTATGTAGTCCTCACTGCCGTGCGAGGAGATGTTGACGATCAACCCACCCCGCTGCTCGATCATCATCGGCGCGGCCAGCGCCGACGTCACAAAGTTCGCGCGCGGTCCGACGGCCAGGCTGTCGGTGATCGCATCGAAGGGCAATGCCCAAAACGGTTGGCCCACCATCGATGTGAAGTCCGGCGATGCGACGTTGACCACCACATCGAGTCGGCCCGCCTCTCGACGCAATTCGTCGAAGACGGCGACCACCTGGGCGTCGTCGGCGTGATCGCAGGGCCGGGCCACCGCCGCGCCGCCGAGATCGCGGATCTGCTCGGCCGTCTTCTCGAGGCCCGCGGCGCTTCGGGCGGTGAGCCAGACGGTGGCACCCTGCAGGCCGAGCTCCAGCGCGATGCCCTGGCCGATGCCCTGGCTCGAACCGGTGACGAGGGCCACCGTGCCGTCGAGGGGTCGTGTCACTATGCCTGCCTTTCCATTGGCTGCAGTGCGGTGACCGCCGGCGGATCATGTTCGTACGGACCGACTTTGGCAGCGCCGCCGGGTGAGCCGAGCTGCCCGAAGAAGTCGGCGTTGACTTGGGTGTAGTGCTGCCACTGGTCGGGCACATCGTCTTCGTAGTAGATGGCCTCGACCGGGCACACCGGCTCGCAGGCGCCACAGTCGACGCACTCGTCGGGATGGATGTAGAGCATCCGCGAGCCTTCATAGATGCAGTCGACGGGGCATTCCTCCACGCACGCCTTGTCCTTCAGGTCGACGCAGGGTTCTGCGACCACGTAGGTCATCGAGAGATGTCCTCGAGCGCCTGGTGCGCCGCGTTGTAGCCGGGCGTGAACGTAATACCCGGTCCCCCATGGCATCCCGCGCCGCCGAGGTACAACCCCTCGACCGGGATGGGAAGGTCCAGGAAGCCCTTGGGCCCGGGCCGGTTGGGCCCCATCAGGTCCGGATGCAGCAGGCCGTGGCAGAAGTCCCCGGAGGGCGCGGCGAACATCGTCTGCATGTGGTACGGCGCAAACGTGATGTGCCGTATCTGGATGTCGCGGAAGTTGGGCGCGTAGCGGCTGATCTTGTCGATGACCTTTTCCGCCATCACGTTCTTGAGCTGGCCATGCAGGTCGCGATTGGCTTCGACCGGGAAGGCATAGGCGAACGCGCTGGCCGCGTGCTTGCCCGGCGGGGCCATCGCGGGATCGTGCACCGACGGGATCTGCATGCCCATCGACGGGTTGTCGGGAATGATTCCCCTCTTGCACTCCTCCCACTGGCGTTGCTGTTCCTCCGGTGAGCGGAAGATGCCGATGGACGACTGCATGCCCGGTTCGTTGAGAAATTCGTACGGCGGGGCGAATTCCGGCAAGCCGTCGAGCGCGAAGTGGATCTGGACGAACGACGCCCGGTGGTCGCGCCCGCTAAGGCGCGCGACAAGGTCGGCGGGCAGATGCTCGGCGCCGAGCAGGTCGACGAGGGTCAGATCGGGCGACAGGTTGGATACCACGACCGGCGCGGTGATCTGCGAGCCGTCACGCAGGCGCACACCGGTCACCCGGCCGTTTTCGACGAGAATCTTTTCGACCTTGGCGCGATACCTGACCTCGCCGCCGTGGGAGACGAACATCTCATGCAGGTGCGTGCAGAGCGCGCCGATGCCACCCTCGAGCTTGGTCATCATCGCCGTGCTCTCGTTCGGCACGGCGAGCGCGAACGCCAAACACGTTGCGCTGCCCGGGGTATAGGGCCCGCGGTAGGTGGAGTTGATGGCGAGGAACGCGAGCATCCCGCGCAGCACGGCGTGCTTGTCCTTGTCGGGCAGGAAGCGGTCGATGGGGTCCATCGCCGTCCCGAACAGCACCTCGTGGATGGCTCTGCGCTCGGATTCGTTTGCCGCGCAGGCATACATCTCGTCGAGGGTCTTGGGCGGGGTGCGCACCTCGAAACGGTCGAGCGCCTTTGCGGGCCCCTGGCTCCACCCGATCATCTCGGCCATGCCCGTGACCGCGTCGGCGCCGAGCTTCTCGGCGAGGTGCGTCATCAGCTGCATCGGGTCGCGATAGAAGATCATCGGTTCTTCGCCGTCGTCGCCGAGGTTGACCGACTGTACCTCGGCGTCGACGGTAGGCAGGGTGTCCAGCCCGAGCTCCTTGACGATCTGCGGGGCGGTGGGAAACTGCACGGAACCCGCGATCTCGTAACGGAATCCGTCGATCAGCTCGACTGTGGCGGCCATGCCGCCGGTATAAGTGTTGGCCTCCAGGCACAGTGTGCGCAGGCCGGCGCGCTGCAGGATCGCCGCGGCGGTCAACCCGTTGTGCCCGGCGCCGACCACGATCGCGTCATAGTCCGTCATCGCTCCTGCTCCTTCTCCGACTCGGTCTCCGAGGCCATTCCGCGCGACAGGAGCCGCGGGCGCCCCTTAATATATGTCAGTACTGACTTAATTGGAAGCCGTCAGCTCTGACCGATCGGTGTGGTGGGATGCGAGGTATGGGCGAGAAGGAAAACCTCCACAAGGTGCGCCGCACCAGGACCCATGAGGCGCTGCGGCAGGTGGCCCTCAAGCGGTTCGCCAGCGAGGGTTTCGGAAACGTCACCGTGCAGCAGCTCGCGCAGGAGGCCGGCGTCACCGAGCGCACGTTCTTTCGGCACTTCCCCACGAAGGAAGCCGTGCTCTTCCAGGACTACGACACCCAGGTGGAGTGGCTGGCCGAGGCGCTCGCGCACCGCCCCCGCTCCGAGTCAGTGTTCGAAGCGGTGCTGGCCAGCATGGCCAGCTATCCGCACGACATCGAACTGGTGCGGCAGGCGGCCCTCGCCCGTGCCGAATTGATCACCGGCGAGCAGATCGCCAGCCACCTGCGCGTGGTCCAGGCGTCGTTCGCCGCGGTCATCACCGACTTCGTCAAGCGGCGCTACCCCGATGTGGCGAACATCGATCTGGTCGCCAACGTCGCGGGCGCCACGCTGGCCGCGGCCATGGTGATCGGAGTGGAGACGTGGGGGCAGAACGGGTGTGTCGAGGATTTGGGCGTTATCGCCGCCACGTGCCTGGAGCTGGTGCGCTCGGGTCTTTCCCCGCTGTCGTGACGCGGAAGCCGTCGGTCCCTAGCTGACGAGCGTGACCGAGGTGGACCGGCGCAGCTTGCCCGACGGCGTCTTCGGAATCGTCCCCGGGCCCAGCACCACCACATTGCGTGGCCGCACGTCGACCTCGCTGACGACCTCGTGCGCGACCTGATGCTCGATGCGGCGTACCTCGGCCGGGTCTTGCCAGGCGTTGGATTCGACGGCGACGGCGAACGTCTCGCGTGAGTGACCCGCGTCGAGCCGCACGGCGACGGCGCAGCCGGGCCTAACCCCCTCGACGCGGCAGGCGGCGCGCTCGATGTCGGTTGGGTAGATGTTGCGGCCGGCCATGATGATGACGTCCTTGACGCGTCCGCACACCACGATGTGGCCCTCCTCGGTGAGGTAGCCGAGGTCACCGGTGTCGTACCAGCCGTGCTCGTCCTGCGCGGGGATGAAGCCGCCCATGGTGAGGTAGCCGGGAGTCAGCGACTCGCCGCGCAGCTCGATGACACCGACGCCGCGCGGCGGCATCACATCGCCGTTGTCGTCGATGATGCGGGCTTCGAGATCCTGCAGCAGCGGGCCCAGCGTCGCCAGCCTGCGAACGTTGCCCTTGCTGGCGGGCACGGCGCGGCGCAGCGCGGCCAGCAGATCGGCGTCGACCTCGTCGACGACCAGGCCCGCGTTGCACTCGGAGAACGACACGGCCAGGGTCGTCTCGGCCATGCCGTAGGCCGGCAGGATCGCCGAGGGCCGAAGCCCGAACGGCTTGCCCGCGTCCAGCAGGTCCTCGACGTCGGCGGGTTCGACGGGCTCGGCGCCAGACAGCGCGAAGCGCAGGGTCGACAGGTCGAAGTCGCCGGGTTTCGCGTTGCGCCGCAGCCGCTTGGCGAGCAGCGCGTAGGCGAAGTTGGGCGCCGCGGTCATGGTGCCCTGGTACTTGTCGATCAGCTTGGCCCACAACAGGGTGTCGCGCAGGAAGTCCATCGGCGTGACCTTGACCAGCTCGGCGCCGAAGAACATCGGGATGGTCAGGAAGCCGACCATGCCCATGTCGTGGAAACAGGGCAGCCAGCTGACCATGACGTCCTTGTCGACGTCGTACTGCGCGCCGATGAACATCGCCTCGGCGTTGGAGTAGATGTTGCGGTGGGTGATCTGGACAGCTTTGGGTGAACCGGTGGACCCGGACGTTAACTGCATCAGCGCCAGATCGTCCTCGCCGACCTCGACGGGGTCGACCGGATCCGACGCCAGCAGGTCGGCGACGGTGAGGACCTTGATCCCCTTCTCCTCCAGCACGGGGATGGCCACCAGGAAGGGCTCGGAGACGATGACGGCCTTGGCCTCGATCATGCCGATCACGGTCATGGTGTCCTCGGCCCAGACGGCAAGGTCGGTGCGCGGCGTCGGCTGATGCAGCATGGTGAGGCTGGCCCCGCGCATCCAGAGGCCCTGCGCGGTCGGGGCGATCTCCACCGGGAAGCCGGCGAGCACACCGATGGCGTCGCCGAGGCCGATGCCCGCGGCGGCCAGGCCGCCCGCGATGCACCGGGCGCGCTCGTGCACCTCGCCCCACGTGTGGCGGACGGGTTCGTGGGGTTCACCGGTGACCATGCCCGTCCGCGCGGTGCGGGCGTTGCGGTACATCTTCTCGGTAAACCGGCTCACAAAGGCCTCCTCGGTTCCGGCAGATTCCCCAACGCCCGGAATCTCATATTCCGCCTGCTGGGGGCTACTTTGCAGCAGGCGCGCGAGCACAGTTGGGCAGCGGTTAGGTCTCGAAACAGTGATGAGTCTGCAAACCCCGTCGGCCGTCCACCGCAGCGCCCGGCAGACGACGACATCGAGTGGTTCTGCTTACCGCTACTCGTCACCGCGAGTCATCTTAAGCAACTCTTAAGGAAGCGCCAACTTCTAGCGGCCGCTGAGTCGGATTTCACACCCCGTTCAGACTTCGGTCATCGGCGCGGGAACGACGCGGGCGCCGGGCACCGGGCCGCTCGCGACCCGGACCGTGCGGCAGACGCCCGCCCCCGACAGCTGGGTGCCGATGTCGACCGCCTGCGACGCCGAGGTGCACAAAAAAGCGCACGTCGGACCGGAGCCGGACACGATGCCGGCCAGCGCACCGGCCTCCACACCGGCGCGCAGCGTCCGCCGCAGTCCCGGGTCCAGGCTCACCGCCGCCGCTTGCATTTCGTTGCCCAGCAGCGGCGCCAGCTGCTCCGGGTCGCCCGCGGCCAGGGCCGCCAGCACCGGCCCGGGCTCGGCCAGCCGTGACGGCTCGCCGCTGTCCCTGAGCCGGTCGAGCTCGCCGAACACCGCCGGGGTGAGCAGACCGCTGTCCGCAAACGTCAGCACCCAGTGAAACGTGTTCCGCGACAACACCGTCGCCAGCTCCTCGCCACGACCGGTCCCCAGCGCGGTGCCGCCATGCAGAGCGAACGGCACGTCGCTGCCCAGTTGCGCGGCGAGCATGCGCAGATCGCGGCGGGGCACGTTGAGCTCCCACAGCGCGTTGATGCCAACCAGCACCGCGGCCGCATCCGCGCTGCCGCCCGCCATGCCGCCGGCCACCGGAATGGATTTGTCGATCATGATCGAGACGTCGGGTGCCCGGCCCACGTGATCGGCCATCAGCTCGGCGGCCTGCCACGCGAGGTTGCGTTCATCGATGGGCAGCGTGTCGGCGCCCTCGCCGACGAGCTCGAGCGACAGCACGTCTGCGTTGCGGACGGTCACCTCGTCGAGCAACGAGACGGCTTGGAACACCGTCGTCAGCTCGTGGTAGCCGTCCTCGCGGCGATCTCCGACGGCCAGGTACAGGTTGACCTTCCCGGGCACGCGAACGGTGACCGACCCGGTGGGCACCCACTGCGTTGCGGTGCTGCCGTCAGACGCGGACACCGCAGCAGACTATCGCTGGAACGGTCGACGTCCTACTCAGCTCGCGGACGCGTGCCCCGAAACGTGCCGCAGCGCGGTATCGGTGCTTGCCTGGGCGGCGCCGTCGCCCGGTGCACCGGAACGCCGCAGCAGCCGCACGAAGTCTTCGATGGACAGGGTCTCGCCGCGCCGGGCGGGATCGATGCTGGCGGCCAGCAAGCGATTCGCCGACTCACTGCCCGAACCCGCCCACTCGGCGAACGCGTTGCGAGATGTCTTGCGGCGCTGAGCAAACGCGATGTCGACCAGTTCGAACACCCGCCGCCGGAAAGCTTCGTCGGTTGGCCACGGCGAGGTCGCGTGCCGGTCGATGCGAACCAGCCCGGAGTAAACCCGGGGAATGGGCCAGAAGACCGTCGGCGACACCATCCCGCAGCGGCGGACCTGCCCGAAGAAACGCACCTTGACGCTGGGCACGCCGTACTCCTTGCCGCCGGGCTCGGCGGCGAGCCGTTCGGCGACCTCGGCCTGCACCATCACCGTCACGGTGCGGATGGAGGGAAATTCGGCAAGCAGGTGCAACAGCGCCGGGACCGCGACGTTGTAGGGCAGGTTGGCGACGACGGCCGTCGGCTCGGTGGTCACCTCGTCGCGGGCGAGAGTCAAGACGTCGCGATTGAGCACCGTCAGCCGCTGGATTTCACTGTGCGAGTGCTCGGCCACGGTCTGGGGCAGCCGCGCGGCCAAGACCGGGTCGATTTCGACGGCGGTGACGGCGGCGCCGCGGTCGAGCAGCGCCAACGTGAGCGACCCAAGGCCGGGACCGACCTCCAAGACATGGTCGGAGCGGCTGACCCCCGAGGTCGAAACCACCCGGCGCACCGTGTTGGCGTCGTGGACGAAGTTCTGGCCGAGTGCCTTCCGTGGCCGAAATTCAAGTTCCTTGGCCAGCCGCCTGATCTCGGTGCGCCCGAGTAGCCGGATGGTCAGCGTGCACCAGCTCTTCCGCTGCACACCGGCCAGGCGCCCCACCCCTGGCGCTCGCGCGTCACTTCGGCGATGGCGATCTGCTCTTCCCGGGTCGCCAGGTCGGCGCGGGAGGCGAACCGCAGGCCGCCGTTGCGCTCCCAGGTGCCCTGATCGAATTGCACACCACCGTAATACCCGTTACCGGTGTTGATCGCCCAGTTTCCGCCGGCCTCACAGCCCGCGATGGCGTCCCAGATGGATCCGTCGATCACGGGGGGCACATCGGTGCCGGGCTTGGTGCCGACGCGCACCACCGATTCGCGCGACGGCGTGATCACCACATTGGCGACGGGGATCCGGCCGGTCTCGACACCGTTGACGGTGGCGACCGCGTATGTCACGTCCTGCGTGCCCGGGGCGCCCGGGTCCTCGACGACCTGCCGGCTGACGTTCATCTCGGGGTCCTCGACCCGGCGGGCGTTCGGCGGCAGCGGAACCCGCTCGGTGACCCGTTGGATCCGGTTGCGCGTCACCTGGATTTCCATGCCGTCGACGATCGGCGACGTCGCACTCGGCGCCACCTGATCGCTTTCGGCCAGTGGTATGCCCGCGGCGCTCAGCAGTCCCGCGACGTTGGGCGCCGGCAGGTGCACCGTGCGGATCGCGCCGCCGTCGTTGATCTTGACCGTCTTGGCGCTGACGACCGGTAGGGCCATTCCCGCCAGCGGAACTCGGCTGCCGCGGGAGGCCGCGGCGGGGGCGGTGTCGGTCATCGCAAGCTGAGCCAGCGCCTCGTCCACGGTGGACGCCGTGGTCCAAACCTGCTTGGCGTCATGGCCGTCCAGCGAGATCTGCAACGGCCGGCTGCGGCGCAGCACGATGTTGGCGCTGTCGTGTACCTGGACGTCACCCGCGGGATACAGGTCGTCGCGCTCGTCGACCGTATAGCCGTTCTCCTCGACGATGTCGATCACCCGCGACTTCATGGTGCTCACCCGCATCGCGATGCCGTCGACGGTCAGCGTCACGGTCTTGCTCGCGGAGACGGCAACGCCGCCGGCCAACGTCAGTACCAAAAGCAGGCCCGCGACCACGAGCCGCAACATGGGTGATGGGGATTGATGAAGTTTCGCTAATACACTCAACGCGCGCTAACCCCGACCTCAGCAACCACTTCTCGACCTACTCAGGACCTATTCAGCAGAAAACGACAAAGGGGCCCACGGGCCCACTCGTACGATCACAAGACGGTAACGAACCGGCCAATGTTCGGCAACTCCGGCGCGACGATGGAGCGCCGGTGTTACCCAAATCACCCGTCGCGCTAGGCCAGTCCGTAGACCCGGCGAGCATTGCCGGTGGTGATCGCCGCCAACTCCTCGGGCGGCCGACCGACCAGTTCAGCCAGCGCCCGCACAGTATAAGGAAGGCAGTACGGCTCGTTCGCTGCGCCCCGGTACGGGTGGGGCGTCAAATACGGTGCATCGGTCTCCACCAAAAGCTGCTCCGCGGGTATCGACGGCACGGCTTCCCGCAGGGCGCGCGCGTTACGGAAGCTGACCGTCCCCGACAGGCTGAGCGTCCACCCCGCGTCGACGCAGCGGCGGGCCATCGCGGCGTCCGACGAAAAGCAGTGGAAGATCGCGGCCTCCGGGGCGCCCTCGGCCCGCAACACGTCGAGCACCTCGGCGTCGGCCTCCCGGTTGTGGATCATCAGCGGCTTCCCACACCGCTTCGCCAGGTCGATATGCCATGCGAACGCTTCGCGCTGCGCGTCGGGTTGCGCGCAGCCGTCCAGGCGCCCCGGCCAATACAGATCCATCCCGGTCTCACCGACGGCCACCACCCGGGGGTGGGCGACCAGTCGCTCGATCTCGTCGCGGGCGGCGTCGTCCAGCGCGTCGGCGCGGGTCGGATGCAGCGCGACCGCGGCGTAGACGCGTGGATCCCACTCGGCGGCCCGCGTCACCCAGCGTGCCGACTCAAGGTCGTCGGCGATGGTGACCACCGCGCCGACCCCGACAGCCGCGGCGCGCTCGACGATGGCCCGCACGCCGTCGGCGTCGCTCGCCCCGCACGCGTCGAGGTGGGTATGGGCGTCGACCAACGGCGCCAGCGGCTCGGGCGCCGGCGGCGCTTCTCGTTTACCGGAGCGGTTGGAGCCCACCGCCACACAATAGGGTGAGTCTCGATGAGGCCGTACTACGTCACCACCGCGATCACGTACCCCAATGCCGCACCGCACCTGGGGCACGCCTACGAGTACGTCGCCACCGACGCCATCGCGCGGTTCAAGCGGCTCGACGGCTTCGATGTCCGCTTTCTCACCGGGACCGACGAGCACGGCCTCAAGGTCGCCCAGGCCGCGGCGGCCGAAGGACTGCCCACCGCCGAACTGGCCCGGCGCAACTCCGACGTGTTCCAGCGGTTGCAGGAGAAGCTGAACATCTCCTTCGACAGGTTCATCCGCACCACCGATGCCGACCACCACGAGGCATCGAAGGAAATCTGGCGCCGAATGGCGGCGGCCGGCGACATCTACCTCGACACCTACTCGGGCTGGTACTCCGTACGCGACGAGCGGTTCTTCGTCGAAGCGGAAACCGAACTGCTCGACGACGGCACCCGCATCGCCACCGAGACCCGCGCCCCGCTGACCTGGACCGACGAGCAGACCTATTTCTTCCGGCTCTCCGCGTACGCCGACAAGCTGCTGGCCCACTACGAGGCGAACCCCGATTTCATCGCGCCCGAGGTGCGGCGCAACGAGGTCGTCAGCTTCGTCTCGGGCGGCCTGCGGGACCTGTCCATCTCGCGCACCTCGTTCGACTGGGGCGTGCCGGTGCCCGAGCACCCCGATCACGTCATGTACGTCTGGGTCGACGCGTTGACCAACTATCTGACCGGGGTCGGCTATCCCGATACCGATTCCGAGTTGTTCCGCCACTACTGGCCGGCTGATTTGCACATGATCGGCAAGGACATCATCCGGTTCCACACCGTGTACTGGCCGGCATTTCTGATGTCGGCCGGAATCGAGCTCCCCCGAAGGGTTTTCGCGCACGGGTTTCTGCTCAACCGCGGCGAGAAGATGAGCAAGTCGGTCGGCAACATCGTCGACCCGGTCGCGCTGATCGACACGTTCGGCGTGGATCAGGTGCGCTATTTCCTGTTGCGCGAAGTTCCGTTCGGCCAGGACGGCAGCTACAGCGAAGAGGCGATCGTCACCCGGATCAACGCCGACCTGGCCAACGAACTCGGCAACCTGGCGCAGCGGTCGTTGTCGATGGTGGCCAAGAACCTCGGCGGAGTGGTGCCCGAACCCGGCGAATTCACCGCAGCCGACACCGAACTGCTGAACACGGCCGAGGGTCTGCTAGAGCGGGTGCGCGCGAATTTCGATGCCCAGGCGATGCACCTGGCCCTCGAGGCGATCTGGCTGATGCTCGGCGAGGCGAACAGATACTTTTCGGCCCAGCAGCCGTGGGTGCTGGGCAAGAGCGAGTCCGCGGCCGATCAGGCGCGGTTCCGTACCGTCCTCTACACCACGTGCGAGGCCGTGCGCATCGCGGCGCTGCTGGTGCAGCCCGTCATGCCCGAGTCGGCCGCCAAGCTGCTGGACCTGCTCGGCCAGTACGAAGACGGGCGGGCGTTCAGCGCCATCGGCGCGCGGCTGGCCCCCGGCACGGCGCTGCCGGCGCCCGTGGGCGTGTTTCCCCGCTACCAGCCGACTTCCGACATATGACGAAACACCGGCCGGGGGCCGTATTAGGAAAAAGTGCACGGCATGGCCCCTGCCATGGGCCATAATCGGCCGGTGGAGCGACGACGTAATCGGCAACCCAGCCAGTCGCCGATGACGACCTTGAAGCAGCTTCCCGCACTGGTCGTGCTGGAGCGGATCCCGGTTCCCGTGCTGGCTATCGGGCATGACGGCAGCATCCTGTTCACCAACACCGCGTTTGCCGAGATGGTGGGCTACGAACCGGACGAGGTCCTGGCGCTCGGATTCCACGAGGTCTTCCATAAGGCGCCCGCCTCGGACTCCCTACTGTCGGTCGTCCACGCCCTGGGCAACATGGTCGTCGAATTGGCACACCGGGACGGCTCGGTCGTGCGCGCGCTGATGAGTAAGTCGGCGGTGCGGCGGGCCGACGATCAATTCGCCCTCGCGACGTTCCAGGATCTGACCGCGCAGTTGTGGATCGAGGAGCGCTAGCTCCGGCGTCTGGTGCGCAGCACGATCACTCCCGCACCGACGATGGCCAGGACCAGCCAGCCCGCGCCGAACCACCACAGCCAGGCCAAGTCCGAGTGACTACCGCCCCCGGGCGCCGCCGCGACCGGACCGGCAGTGGGCGACCGATCGACGGTGACCGGGTCTTGTCCCGGTACCGACACCGCCGCGACGCCCTTGAGGCTCGGCCAGTGCTTGTTGTCGCTCGTGAGCCAGCGCAGCAACTCGTCGAGCTGGAAGGGCGCGCCGTTGGAGGTTGCGATCAGCAGTGAGCGGCCGCGGTTGAAAACCGTTTGGAGAGAAGCGAACCGCAGTGACGGGTCCAGTGTCAGCTTGGTGGGCTTGCCGCCCGACTCGACGGCGTTGATCGTGATCGGTCCGCTGGGGCCGGCGGACACCGGAAGCGCGATATCCGAGTGGTTCCATCCGTCCGCGGCTACCACCAGCGCGGGATTCGACGAATCGAGCGCCTGCTGAACGCTTGTGACGGTGGTGTCGATCGGCGCCGCACTGATGCGCTGCAGGCCGACCATGATGTCGATGGCGCGCTTGGTGTCGATCAACGAGTGGGGCTCGATGCCCACCTGAACCTTGGGCATCAACGCCTGCGGCACCGAGTGCAGGCCGCCGGGCACCGGTGGCGCGGCGGGACTGCTCTGCACGGTGGTGTCGCCGGTGATGTTCAACGTGAGTAGCGAGTTTCCCGCGCCAGGCGTGTAGAAGTCCCCGCAGTGTCCGATGTTGCTCGCCACGTCCAGCACGACGTCAAGGCTGGTGTATCGCTGCAGCAGCCGATCCGGCACGTCGACCCAGTGGTCGATTGCGCCGTGGCCGTCGGTGGGCCAATGGTCGATGGTCTCCGCGCCGATGTTGGCGGTGATCTGGCCGCCGACGTTGGCCGGCGTCGGGGTATATGACCCCTGTAGATGCACGCGCACCCCGTGCACGGATCGGCCAAACTTGGTCTGGTCCAATCCAATTGACACCCGCGGTTGCAGCGAAGTGGCGTTGGCGAAGGGCTGCCCCAGTTCGCGCAGCGTGGCGTTGTCGCCGGGGAGTTGCGGGGTGGTCTTCAACGATTCCGCCGAGGCCCTGGAGACAAGGGCCAGCCGTGACAGGTCGTTGAACAGCAGCGCAGTATCCGATTCGTCGGTTCGTCCGAGGGGCCCCGAGATCAACAGCCATGGCACACCGGTGTTGCCCTGCAGGGAAAGCCCGGCGTCCGATCCCTCTTTGACGACAACCTGGCGTTCCAGCGGTTGCGGCGGCGTCGGCGGCCCCTGCTGTCCGTCGGGCAACGGGACCACCGCGACCTCGGGAGCCTGCCTGCCGTAGTGCGAGGCCGCGAACGTGGCGAGTTGAATTGCCGTGTCGGACTCAGCGGTTGACGGCGCCTGCGGCAGAAATATGGTCAGCTTGCGCAGCACCGGCGGCAAGAAATGGGCCACCGTCGTGGGCGGCTGTTCGACCCCGGTGTAGTTGATCGTTCCGTTGACCAGACGCAGCGGGCTCTCCGGGTACAAGCAGAATCCGTCCAGGGGCACCAGGTAGGAACGCACCGTCACCGATACCCAATTGTCGGCGACTTCCGCTCCGGTCAGCGGGAGGACGATCGGCGCTTGATCGGCGTTGGGCAGGTTCAGCCGCGCGATCGTGCGCTCGCCCTGGGTGACGGTGAGCTGGCCGGACCGCATATTGATCGGCAGTTCGACGGTCGCGTTCAGCGCGGTCGGCGTCAGCCCGTGCAGCACCGGCACGCTCAGCTGTTGGGAGCTGGTGAATCCCCAGAACGACAAGGTGGACGAGGACCCAACGTCGGCCAGCGCCAACGTCGTTGACTCGGTCGCGCCCGCGTCGCCGGGCGCAGCCTGCGATGCCGGGGCGCTCATGACCAAGAATCCGACCACACCAGCCAGCGCAATAACTCGGCTCGCATATTTCCGGTTCATCACCGGAACAGTATGCATTGTTGAATGCGCGCGGTAATTGAATCGCGGTATCGGCGGATGCCTAATCGCTTCCCGGCACCGTCTCTGTACGGGCGGCGGCGAGCCGCGCATGGCGCATTGCTTCGCGAGCAAGGAATTCCCGGGAATAGCCGAGCGAGGCTTCCGAGACGATGCCGGGAAGCAGGAGTTCCCAAATCCGAATCAAGCGCTCGCTGAGGTCGCAGACGACGCCTTCTTTTGTGTCGACGGCAGATATCGCGTTGGACAGCAATCGCGCTCCGAACATGGCGCCGACGATCGATTCGCCGACCACTACCGGGTCGAGGTCCTTGCGGAGGTCTCCCTCGGCGATGGCCCGCCGGGCCTCGGCTGTCATCAGCTGAACCGAAGCCGCGCAGAAGTTCCCGGCCGCTTCGTTGAAACCGCTCAACGTGGCGGTCAGTTGCACGGCCGCGCGGGCGGTTTCGTCCGAAGTCATCACTTCGGCGATCGTGAACGTGCCGTGCAGCAGGTTCTCCAGCCCCGGCGATGACGACCCGCATGCGTTCCGATACGCGTTGGCGAGCGTGCCGGAGCCCTCCTCGATGATCGCCGACGCCAACGATTCCTTGGAATCGAAGTGATGATAGAGGGCGCCCTTGGTCATCCCCGTGCGTTCGATGATCGTGCCCCACCCGGCGGCCGCGTAGCCGACCTCCCCGAACACGTCGGTCGCGGCTTTGAGAATCTTTCGCCGAGTGGCTTCCGACCTAACCTGCCGCGCCATCGCCCCTAATACCTCCGGGATCTGGTCGGGTGCGCGGATTCGTCAGTCACGTTTCGCATCGCCCCGCAAGACGATCAAAGGTTAACAGCTACGGCGATCCCGGCCGTCGGGTCCGTCTCGGTCTCGTTACCCGGAGTCGGGATCGGTCGAATTGGCGTTGATCGCGAGTGCCGCACGCCGCCTGAGGAATTGCCTGAAGTATTCGACGCGGTCCGGTCGCAGGATTCCGGCCATCAGCAACGCCCAACATTTTTCCAGGTCGAGCAGGAACCGTTCGGGTTGATCCAGGTTGCTGGTTTTTCGCAGCCCCATCTGCAGGGACACGATCAAGCGTCCGACATCCTCCGGGTCGCACCGGTCGTCGATGTCACCCTCGCCGATGGCCTGCTCGACGACCGCGGCCAATGCTTTGACCCAGTCGTCCAACAACCTCTCCTGGAGCCCTTCCGAACGACCGACGGATTCGATCAGGTTCAGCCCTGCCCTGACTCGATCGGTCTTGATGTCCTGGACCGCGATGAGATAGGAGAAATCGATCAGGGTCTCCAGGCCGGAAAGTCCCCGCGTGATCAGGTCTTGGACGGCGGCCGTACCGGCGTCGGTCTGTTGATCGATGATCGCGACGGCGAGCGCGTGCTTGGACTTGAAATGGAAGTACATCGCGCCCTTGGTCAGTTCGGCCTCGGCAAGAATGTCGTCGAGGCCGACCTCGTGGTAGGCGCGTTGCGCGAACTGATGCGAGGCGGCCCGCAGAATCTGCCGCCGCGTCGCATCGGCGCGTCCGTCGGGTGGGTGGGTGGTCATCGAAACCGACGACTCAGCGGTCCGCCGCCGCGAGATCGCGATCGCCACCGGTGCCCTGAGCTGCGTCGATCGCCTTCACGTTGTTGATGCCCTCCTCGAGCGGCGCACACACCTGGCTCTTCCAGCGGTCCGAGGCGAACTACTCGCCGGCGTCTCTCGGGCGACGTTTGACCACCTAAGAGGTTATCAGGACGAGGCCCCCGGGCCGTGCAAACCGGCCCCGAGCCCATCTAGATACCCGCCACAAGGATCCTACCCATTTTTCGTTCCATAAGTATTTTTTATGTGTTATTGTATGGCCGTCAGTTTGCATCACGGGGTCGAGCCGCGAGGGGACCGCATGTCGTTCGTCATCACGCAGCCAATTGCGCCGGCGGCCTCGGCGGACGCGCCAAAGGCCTTGGTAGCCGCGATGAGCAGCGGAAACGTGGTCACGGCGGGCCACCACGACGTCATCACGCGCCACGGTATGCGCCCGGCACGGACCAAGATCCTCCGTCAACGCGCCGAATACCCATCGTCAGCAATATGGCTGTCTACTCATGCTTTGAGTATGTGTGGCTGGGCGACGCTCGTTCGCGAGGATGGTGCGCAGGCTCGGCCGCGGCCCGCCGGAACCCGGTGTCTGCCGTGATCGAATTTGGTGCGCTACCGCCGGAGATCAATTCCGCGCGGATGTATGCCGGGCCCGGGCCGATATCGCTGGCAGCCGCGGCGGTGGCCTGGGACAACTTGGCGGCCGAATTGCATTCCGCTGCAAGCGCTTACCGGTCGGTCATCGCGGGACTGACCACCACACGCTGGATGGGTCCCTCGTCGCTGAACATGGCGTCCGCGTTCGCTCCGTACGTGGCGTGGACGACCGGCGCCGCCGCGCGGGCCGCCGAGACCGCGAGTCACGCGTTGCTCGCCGTCGAGGTGTACGAAGCCGCCTTCGCGATGACCGTCCCGCCGCCCGCGGTCACCGCCAACCGCGTCCAACTCGCGATACTGATCGCCACCAACTTCTTCGGCCAGAATTCGGCGGCGATCGCGGCCACCGAAGCCGAATACGGCGAGATGTGGGCGCAGGACGCGGCGGCGATGTATCAGTACGCCGCGAATTCAGCCATAGCGTGCGAGGTGACACCGTTCACCCCGGCGCCACAGACCACGAACCCCGCCGGATTCGCCGAGCAGGCGGCCGCGGTCACCCAGGCGAGCGGCATCTCGGGAGCATCGCAAGCCAACCTGGCGAGCGTGGTCACCTCGGTGCCCACCGCGCTGCAGTCGCTCGCATCGCCCGCGACCAGCTCGACCAGCACGTTCGCCTCGACCGCGGCGACCGCCGCGACCACTACCGCCGCCTCGACCGCCTCGTCGGATATTTCGAACCTCGTGGCGTCCAACATGCCCGCGTGGCTGATGGCCGCGGCCACCCCGGTGTACGCCATGTCTTCAATCATTGGAATGGCCGCGAGCGGTCAGGGCTTGGCGAGTGGGGCGGCGTCCGCGGCGGCCGCGGCGGGTGCCGCGGCCGCTCAAGGGGCAGCGGCGGGGGCCAGCGCCGCCGCGGCCGGGGCGGGCGCGCTCGGCTCACTCGGGCCTGGTGCGTTGGGCAGCCTCGGCACCGCGGCCTCGCTGGGCCCGCTGTCGGTGCCGGCGAGTTGGACCAGCGTGATCCCGGCGGCGCACATGAGCACCGCCGCGGCGCTGCCCGCCGGCCTCGGTGCCCCGCCCGTCCCGCCCAGCATCTTGGGCTCGCTACCGCGCGCGGCCGCGTCGGGCAAATCGCTCGGGCCGCGGTACGGGGTGATCCCCACCGTCATGACCCGCCCGCCGGCCGCCGGATACGTATAGGCGCCCACATGAACGCAGAGCAGCAGCAGACAGGGCCGAGGGCTTTCCGGAAGGAGTCGTCAGTGAAATACACGCCCACGAAGGTCGCCGGCGTGACGATCATCGACTTCGAACCGCAACGCGACCACCGTGGCTACTCGACGCGGTCGTTCTGCTCACGCGAATTCGCTAATCATGGCCTGCCTTTCGATGCCATGCAGACGGATGTCGTGTTCAGCTACACCCGCGGCACCGTACGCGGTCTGCACCGCCGGGTGCCCCCACACGCCGAGGCCAAGCTGGTCCGGTGCACCCGCGGCGCCGTTGCCACCGCCACGGTGGACGTCCGCCCCGACTCGCGGACCTACGGCGACCACGTGATGGTGGAGTTGAGCGCCGACGACCACCGAGCGCTGTTCTTGCCACCGTATGTCGCACACGGCTTCCAGACCCTGATCGACGATACCGAGGTCAGCTACCAGGTCAGCGGCCAGCCCGCGCCGAACGGCGAGGAGGGGTTCCGCTGGGACGATCCCCAGTTCGGAATCGAATGGCCCCTGCCGGTCACCGTCATCTCCGAGCAAGACGCCAGCTGGCCCTTCCGCGCGTCCGGGCCGGCGCTAGCCGAGAACGCGGCCCGAGCAGGCGGCCTCCACGCGGCCGGACGGGTGGACGATCAACCCCGCGAGACCCAGCGCCATTTGCCCGCCGGCATTCGATCCGGCCTCTCGGCGAGAGCGTAGGTGTGTGATGGCCCTGGACGCGGTAAATCTCGTGCAGCCCGAGCAGCGACGCCAGAGGCGCAAGCCGACCGGCATGATGCCGTTGCCTCCCGACCCGACCGATGTTTCGCCACTACCCGTGCCTGCCGTGTCGTCCACCGTCGGCAATGCCGTGCGTCGCTGGCAGGATCACTATGCGCAAAGCCTGCGCATCAGCGACTCGGTGATCGTCGTCGCCTCGGTATTCCTTGCGCAGTACGTCCGGTTCGGGGAGATCGCGAACACGTCGGGCTACTCGGACCCGGTGATGACGCTGTTCTCCGTTCTCTTCGCGGGGCTGTGGCTGTCGTCCCTTGCGATATTCCAAACGAGATCGACGCGAGTCATCGGCGCCGGGATCGACGAGTACCGGCGCATCGCCAGCGCGTCATTCTGGACGTTCGGGATCATCGCGATGGTGACGTTGCTCGCCAAAGTCGACCTGGCGCGCGGCTATCTCGCGATCGCGCTTCCGGTCGGCACCTTGGGATTGCTGACCAGCCGCAGCCTATGGCGCCAGCATATCCGCCGCGAGCGGGCGCACGGCCATTGCCAGACAACGGTTTTGGCGATCGGGGATAGGCAGGCCGTCGCTCACCTCGTTACCGAACTTTCCCGCAATCCGAGTGACGGCTGCGTCGTGGCGGGTGTGTGCATTTCCGGATATGGGCCGCCGCGCGGCGAAACCCTGATCGTCGGGAGCCGTGAAGTCGAGATCCTCGGCGACGAAACCCACGCGGTGGCCGCGGTGCAACGCTGCGGCGCCGACACCGTGGCGGTGACGCGCACGGAGCATTTCGGCGTGCACGGCATCAGGGAGTTGCTGTGGCAGCTGGAGACGATGGACGTCGACCTCGTCGTATCGCCCGGGGTGGTGGACGTCGCGGAAGCGCGATTGACCCTGCGCCTCACCGCGGGATTGCCGTTGCTGCACGTCGAAAAGCCGCAATACGAAGGGAGCCAACGCTTCGAGAAGCAGGTCTTCGACGTCTGCTTCTCGCTGATGGCCCTCATCGCGACAGCGCCGCTTCTCATCGCGGCGGCCATCGCCATCAAGCTGACCAGCAGGGGCCCCGTCTTCTACCCGTCGGAACGGATCGGCATCGAGGGCAAGCCCTTCACGATGTTCAAGTTCCGAACGATGACCGACGGCGCCGACCGGCAGATCGCAGATCTGTTGGCGCTGAACGACAGCGACGGCGGCATGCTGTTCAAAATGCGCGAAGATCCCCGGGTCACGCCGGTCGGCAGAGTCCTGCGCAGGTTCAGCATCGACGAGCTGCCGCAATTCCTCAACGTGGTCAAGGGGGATATGAGCGTCGTCGGGCCGCGGCCCCCCCTGCGCCGAGAAGTCGAGAACTACGACGGCGACGTCAAGCGGCGACTGCTGGTCAAGCCGGGCGTCAGCGGGCTGTGGCAGGTGAGCGGCCGCTCGAACCTCTCGTGGGAAGAGTCGGTCCGGTTGGACCTGTCCTATGTCGACAACTGGTCGATGGCCGGTGACCTGATGATCATCGCCAAGACGGTGAAAGCCGTATTAACGAGCCACGGCGCCTACTAGGCTCGCCAGCCATGAGCGAGCCGACGGCACCGGGTGCGGTCGTGGGATCGGTGCCGCTCGCGCGGATGGCCCACGCGTTCTCGATCCAGCTGATCTGCCGCGTGCTGGGGATGCTGGCGTCGGTGGTTTCGGTGGCGATGACCGCGCGCTATCTGGGGCCCGGGCGCTACGGCCAGCTTTCCATCGCGCTTCTGTTCATCGCGATGTGGACGAGCCTGGCCGACCTCGGAATCGCCACCGTGATCGTGCGCCGCGTGACCTCCGGCCGCGGCGACCTCGAGCGCCTGGTGCGCATCAACAGCGGCCTGGCCCTGGTCTATTGCGTTCCGCTCGCG
The DNA here is from genome assembly GCF_001954045.1 of Mycobacterium sp. SP-6446. Lineage (NCBI taxonomy): Bacteria > Bacillati > Actinomycetota > Actinomycetes > Mycobacteriales > Mycobacteriaceae > Mycobacterium > Mycobacterium sp. SP-6446. The sequence goes on from NZ_MBEM01000124.1 coordinate 60,781, forward strand.
GCGCTGGCGGCGGTGTCCGGGTTGCTGGTCTATCGCGACCCAGAAGTACGGGTGATGCTCGTCGTACTATCCGGCGCGCTGCTGATGCAGACCATGGTGACCCGATTCGAGCCGGTATTCCTTGCCACCGTGCGGTTCTCGGCGGTGGCCATCTCCGACGTCGTCGGCCGGCTGGCCGCGCTGGCCATGGTCGCCTGCCTGGTGGCGACGCGGTCGGACGTCATCTGGTTCGCCGTCGCGCAGCTCATCCCGCCCGCCCTGCAGCTGCTGATCCAGGGCGCTGCCGCGATGCGGCATATCTCGGTGCGCCCGATCTTCGCGGTGCGGGAGTCCGCCGATCTGCTGCGGGAAAGCCTGCCGCTCATCGGGTTTCTGGTGGTCGGGTTGCTGTACTGCAGGGCCGACGGCGTGATCCTGTCGCTGCTGAGCACCCACTCCGAGGTCGGCGTATACGGGCTGGCGTTCACGATCGCCTTCAACACGATTGTGGTGTCGCTGATTTTCCTCAAATCGACGCTGTCGACGGGCACCGAGTTGTTCGCGCGTGACGTCGCCGCCTTCGCCGGCTTCCTGCGCCGCAGCGTCGAGCTGATGTACTTCGTGGCCGTCCCGGTCGCGGTCGTCGGCGCGCTGCTGGCCGGACCGTTGATCGGGCTCTTCGGCGATAAGGCGTTCATCGCACGCGGCACGCCGACGCTGGCCCTGTTGTTCGTCGCGGCGGCCCTGCGATTCGTCAGCGGCACCCTTGGCCAGGGCTTGGTCGCCAGCCATCACCAGAGGGTCTTGTTCTGGTTGACGATGGCGACCCTGGTGCTCAACGTCGGGCTCAATCTCGCCCTCGCCGGGCGGCTGGGCGCCGTCGGCCCCGGCATCGCGTTGGTGTGCACCGAGTTCTTCAACATGGTGATCAGCACCTGGTGGCTGCGCCGGCGCTGCGGTTACCGTACGCCGGTGATGTTCTTGCTGCGGTTGCTGATACCGACGGGAGCGAGTGTTGCGGTGACGCTGCTGCTCTCGGGCCAGCACGTCGTGCTCATCCTCGCCGCGGCCGCCGCCGCCTACCTGGCCACCAGCGCGGCCGTCGGCCCGCTCAGCTGGTCGGACCTGTCCTCCTTGCGGGCCTCGTCGCAGCGGGACCAGCTGGTGGCATGACGCGCGAAATGGACCGGGCATATCTGAAGCGCCCGGTCGGTGCCCCGGCCGCCCTACCATCCGAGCGCCCACTTGCCGTGCTGATCGTCAGCGACGTGAGCGACGCGCCGCTCGAGACGTGCCTGCGCAGCATCGCCGAACATCTTCCGCGACTGCCGGTCTACGTCTACCGGGAAGACGGCGACGGAACGCCCGGTCAAGCGGACCTGCCCGCACGGTACCCGGGCGTGCACTGGGTGCCGGGCCCGCCGAACCGTGGCTTCGCGGTGGCTTTCAACGCGCTTGCGGAGCACGCACCGGGCGACGCCGACCTGTTGTTGCTCAAGTCCCACGCCCGCCTGCTGGGACCGTTGACTCGCACCCGAGAGTTGCTTCGCCAACCGGGCGTGGCGGCGGTCTCGCCGATGGGGACCGCGCCGGGCCGCCGGCCGTGGGACATCGCGACCCGCAACCCAACATTGATCCGAGCGCTGACCGCTAGCACCGGCCGCTCCGGCTCGCTGCGCGGCACCCCGATCTCCCATCCCTATCGCCGCCAACCTCCCGAATCACGAGGCATCAAAGGGTATTTGGGCGGCGCCTGCCTGGCCGTCAACCGCGCGGCCTGGAACACCATCGGCGGCTTCGACGAAGAATTCTTCCGGCACGGCGCGGAGGCCGACTGGCAGACGCGTGCCCGCGCGGCGGGCTGGCGAATGCTGCTGGCCGACGAAGTCGGTGTCGACGAGGGCAATCCGGTGGCCAGCGACCGCGATCGCGACCTGGCGCGCGCCAGCGCCGCCTTACTGCTCGAACACCGGAACAGCGTTCACCACGCCGACGCGTATTTGGCCGGGACCACCCTGCTGGACCGGTTGCGGCGGCCGAAACGCGCGGCGGCCAGAACCGCGGACCTGCCGACGATAGTGATCAGCACCAACCGCCTGGTGTACGGGGGCGCCGAGCGGCAAAAGGCGTTGCTGGCAACGGAATTGGACCGGCGTGGCTACCCGGTCACCATCGTCTGCATGCAACGGTTCGGCCCGTTGATCTCCGAGATTCCGCCTACCGTGCGAGTGGTGCGCCAGCCTTGGTGGGCACCAACGGTCGACCTCCCCGCGGGCCCGGCGGTACTCATCACGGCCGACACCAACACCGAGGCGGGGTTCGCCACGTTGTGGCGCGCCGCCGATCGGGGCCGGCGCTGGCTGGTCGCCCCGCACGTTCCTCCCGAGGAAGACCGGCCCATCTACTCGCGGCCCCTGACCGCCGCGATGCGCCGCGCGGACGGCTTCATCGTGCTGGCGCAACGGCATTGGGACATGCTCGCCGCGCAGCATCGGCTTTGGGGACGGCGCTTCGTGGCGCCGAACGGCGTCACACCGCCCGCCGACCCGGCCCCCCGGATCCGCCGCGCGGACGAACCGCTGCACCTGGTGATGCTTTCGCGCATCCTCGAGCACAAAAACCCCCACGTGCTGATCGACGCGCTCGGCGACCTCGCCGACATGCCTTGGCAGCTATCGATTTTCGGTGACGGTCCGGATCGGGAGCGGCTGCAGGCGCGCACGCCCGCCGGCTTGCGCGATCGGGTGCACTGGCGCGGATGGTCGGCCGGTCCAGGCCCCGCGCTGGCCGACGCCGACCTGCTGTGCGTCCCCAGCCGCTCCGAGGCCTTTCCCCTGGTGATCCTCGAGGCGATGGCCCGGGCGGTGCCCGTCGCGGCGTCGGCGATTTGCGCCGTCCCGGAAATGCTGGATTTCGGGCGCGCGGGATTCCTCGTCGAGCCCGTGTCGGTGCCGGGATGGCGGGAAAACCTGGCGCGCATCCTGGCCGACCCCGCCGCGCTGCCGTCGGTGGGGCGACGCGGATTCGAGCGCATGCACCGGCACTACACGGTGGAGGCGATGACCGACGCCTACGTCGACGCCATCAACGGCGTGCTGTGAATTCAGTTCGGCTGCTTGGGTTTTGCACCCAGGATCTTCGCAACCGTGCGGGGTGAGGTCTTGTGCTGGCCGAATCCGCCGTAGAGAAAATACCGGGGCTCCACGTAGATCTGGTCGATGTCCGTCGGGACGTCCGCGAAATGGTCGGACAGGGCGGTGTCGATGAAGAACGCGTCGGAACCCGAGTGGGAATTGCAGCACACCAGGCGGTAGTCGAAGCGCGCGAACAGCGCCGCGAAGCTGCTCAGCGATGCCCCGAAGTAGTCGTCGGACTCCCAGACATGATCGGGGTCGTAGGCGATCTGGAACTTCACTGGAGGCGGAAACTTGCCGTTGTATTCGACGATGAACAGCTTGGGACGGATGCCGCCCGCCAAGAGCTTTTCGACGAGATAGATGTCGTTGCCGTCGAGGTCCAGCGAGATCACGTCGACCTGCGTGGCGTCGATTCTCTGCAGGCACGACCGGCTCAGGTCGAGGATGTTCTCCGCGGTGATCCACGCCTTTTCGTACGTAAAGCTCGGGCCGGGCTGGAATGCGACCGCCAGATCCTGGCCTCCGACCCAGAAGCCCTTCCAGCCCAGCGCCGCGAGGATAAGTGTGTTGTTCTCCGTCCCGTCGCCGACACCGAATTCGGCGAAGACCCCGTCGTCGAGCCGGCCGATCCGGCGCAGGACCTCCAGCGTTATCCCGTCCTCGTCGGTCGCGGAAAAGCACTTCTTCCCGGCCCGGTTCAGCGGATTGGGATGGCTTGCCTTCACCGACTGGGAATGGTCGAAAAGGATCAGATCCTTGAGCTGGTCCCGCGTTTCACTGCCGAGAATGCGCCGGATCCTTTGCCTCAGCGTCTTTCCCGGCGGGGGTGTCGCGCTTCTGGACATTTGGAGGTTAAAGCTACCACGCCGAGGGTAAATCACTTGCGCACAATCAATTCCGGACGGTTTTTGCTTGCTCATCGCGCCGAGCGTGCCGTAGGTTCACCAGTGTTCTTCTTCCGCTCTGATGTCGCGGAAGATGTGCAGGAGGCTGGATAACCGTGCTGTGCCGCATCTGCAATTCCAGCACCAATCCGGCGTTCACCCGTAAGATCCTGGGCAAATACGACTGCAAGTATTACTTCTGCGACAGCTGCGGCGGGCTGCAGACCGAAGAGCCTTATTGGCTGGACGAAGCGTATGCGAGCCCGGTGGCGGCAGCCGACACCACCATGCTGTGGCGCAACCAATATCTGGCGCGCGCGATGTCGGTGCTGCTGTTCTTTCTCTTCGATCGCAACGGGCGGTATCTCGACGCGGCCGGGGGCTACGGCGTTTTCACCCGCCTGATGCGCGACGTCGGCTTCGACTACTACTGGACGGACAAGTACTCCCCCAACCTGACCGCACAGGGCTTCGAGGCGGACGCCGGTCCGGGTGCGCCGTACACGGCGGTCACCGCCTTCGAAGTGATGGAGCATCTCACCGACCCGGTCGCGTTCGTGGCCGAGCTGCTGGAGACGACGGGCACCGACACCATCGTCTTCACGACGGAGCTTTTCGACGGCGGGCCCCCGCCGACGGAGGAATGGATGTACTACGCCTTCGCCACCGGGCAGCACATCACCTTCTATCAAAAGCGGACGCTGGAGCTGATCGGAGAGCGCTTCGGCATGCACTTCCACACCTCCAAGACCCGGTGGTGGTGGCTCGGGGGGATGGGCCTGCACATCTGGACGCGGGCGAAGATCAATCCGCTGGCCTGGCGCCTCCTGGCCTCCCCGCGGGTCACCAACCTCCTCCAAGGCGTGCCGCGACGCGCGCTGGAGACCCGGATGTGGACCGACGCTGACATGTTCCTGCAGGCCGACGGAGAAGCGTGAATTCGCCTCGGGTGCTGTGGCTTTCGCCGTGGACGCGGCCCGCGGTACGCGTGCAGTCCGAGGCGCTGATCCGGCGGGGGGCCGACGTGCTCCTGGTGACCTCCGACCGGCACCCGGAGTCGGACGCCGCGCGGGACTACGAGTTGGTGCTCGATCCGCGATTCAAGACCGCCGCGACGTGGCCCCCGACCGTCAAGGCGTGGCGCCGCGTCCGCCGGTTCCGGCCCGACGTCGTGATCGCCGAGATCGTCCGCGATCCACGCTGGATCGCGCTGGCCGGCCGCACCCCGCGGATCCAGGTGGTGCACGACGACAATCCGCACGACCCCGACGAGGAGCGGCCGTCCTACGAGCGGGCCGTATTCGACCGCTGGGGCGCCCGCTCGGCGGCCACCATCACCTACTGCAACTACGTCGCGGCCGCCGTCGCGCAGCGCCGCGATGTCGCCGGCACGCCGGTGCATGTCGTGCCGCTCGCCAGCGACATCGACCCGCCCCGGGTGCCGCCGTTCGTGGGGGCCGAAGGGCGCCATGACTTCGTCATGTTCGGCCGGCTCAACCCCTACAAGAATGTCGACGTGGTGCTCGAGGCGTGGCGGCGACATGTCGTCGGCGGCGGCTGGCGCGGCGACAACCTGGTGCTCATCGGCGACGGAACGCTGGACGCCGGGGCGCTGCCCAAACACACCCACTGGCGCAACGGCAGTTACCGCTACGCCGATGTGATCCCGACGCTGGCCGCCGCGAAAGGTTCGGTCTCGCACTACCGGCGCGCGTCACAAAGCGGCGTGCAGGTGCTCTCCATGCAGCTCGGCGTCATGCCGATCGTGTCCGACGTCGGCGGTCTGCCCGAATACCAGCCGCCGGGCTGCGCCCCGGTCGGGGTCGACGACGTCGCCGGGCTCGCCGCCGCGTTCGATCTGCTGGCCGACCCGTCCGTCGCGGCACAACTGGGAGCGGGGGCGGCACACCACTACGCGCGCCGATGCGCCGTCGAGCACGTCGCGGATCGTTTTCTGGAAGTTATCGCCGAGGTGTTGTCCGCTCGGCGTTGACCCGCTCAGGCTGTCCTGGAATCCGGTGGCCCGCAGGCGATTCGGGCGCTAGCAACGTGCTCGGCGAGCCGGACCCCGAGGGCGATGCCAAGCAGCGTCGGGTTGGCCTGGCTCGATGTCGGCAGGACGGACGTGCTCGCGATGTACAGCCCGCGCACCCCGTGCACCGCGAGATTCGGATCCACCACCCCGTCCTGCGCAGTCTCCGACATCCGAGTGGTTCCGACCTGGTGGAAGCCGGCATACCCCTTCATGAACGTATGCACCGACCGCTCGACGTCGTCGGTCAGCCACTCCACGCGGCCGACACCGTGACTGCGCAGCTGCTCGTCGATCAGGGCGATGGCCTTGCGCACACTCTCGTAGTCGGCGTCCGAGAAGTGCATATGGGTCCGGATCCTGCGCATGCCAAGCGAATCCCGCTCGTCGGTGAGCTCGACGCAGCTCTCCCAGTGCGGAAGATGCTCGCCGTGGTAGTGCAGCAGATACCGATTGTCGGCGCTCTTGACGAAGAAGCCGGGCGCCTTGCGGCCCCTGCGGAGGAACCGGGCGTAAGGGAATACGATCGCGAATCGAATCGAACCGAACAGGTCTCGCACGATGTTGCGCAGATGCGCGCGGATCCGCGGTGATCCGTCCGTCTTGGTGTGCGCCTCACGAATCGCCCGGGCGAGCAGGAACCGGCCGAGCGGGGAGATCAACGTGAGGTACACGCCGGACAGGATCCCACTTCCGTGAGCCGGGTCGCTGATCGGCGGATTCACCAGCCAGACAGCGGCATTCGGCATCCCGGTATCGCGGAGCAGCTGTGGGTCGAAGGTAAAACGCCGCCGCACGTACACGCCCTCGTTGTCTCGCTCGTAGGCATGGATCACCTTGTCGGTGGCGAAGTGCACGCGCGCCACGCGGGCCTCGACGTGGGACATGTACCAGCGTCCGAGGTGCCCGCCGGCGTTGCCCAGGCCGGCCGGATGGTGGCGATCCGACGCGAGCAGCAGGCGAGTCGCTTCGAGTCCGCCGGTCGCGATGATGTAGTCGGTTGCGACGACCCTGCCCGCCCGGCCGTCGAGCGTCTTGACGACGAGGTGGTCGACCGAATCCCCGGCTTCGGTCGTCACGATTTCGGTGCACGTCAGGCCGGTCCACAACGTAAGGCGGGAGGCGTCACGCAGCGCGGCCCGGTACTCGCGGCCGAAACGTGTTGGGGCCCAGCGTTCGAGATCCGTCGTGCGCACCGCGCCGTCGGGCAGCCCGGCGACCAGGTCGTCGTTCGCGATCTCGGGGATTTCGCGCGCATTGAATATGGCCTGACCGCATCCCACCCAATCGCAGGCCCGTTGCCGGTAGGGCTCAATCTCTTTGTCCGCGATCGGCCAGGGCGCCTGCGCGGTGATCGGCCGGTCCTCGAAATCGATGGGATCGAACTTGACGCAGCGGCCACCCCAGAGCGCACTGGTCCCGCCGACCTGTCGGCGGACCGTCAGCTCACTGCGCGAATGGAAGTAGTCGTCTTGGCGCGAGTCCAGGGTCGCCAGCTCCTGCGCCGCGCGGTCTGTACGCGCGAGACCGCTTTCGATGAGCGCCACTTGCACGCCCGATCCGGCAAGCTCGAGCGCTGTCACAATGCCGATCGGCCCGGCCCCCACGACGACCACATCGGTCTCGATCGCCGTGCCGGCGACGAATTGCTTTGGGCCGCGGATCATGCCGCGAACCCCGCTCGAAACTCCTCGACCAGGGTGTGGAACCGATTCGAGGTCTCCGCGTCCGGCGGCGACGAGACGGCGGCCGCGGCTTCGGCGACCCGGTGTGGCTTGGTGGTGCTGAAAAGTATTGCGGGGCAACCCGTTGCGGCGGCGGAGGACCCGAGGATCAGTTTTGGGAGCACGCCGGGGGCCAGCGGATCCATCTGGAGCGCATCGCGCCACCGCTGCGCCAGCAGTGCGTCCGCTCGCAACGCCGCCGAGAGTGCCGCGTACGGCCGGTTCAGCACGCCGAACGCGAGATCGGCCGGACGCGGCGGCGGATTGAGCAGATCGGCGCGAAGCTGGTTCACGCCCTCGGGCGCGAATGCGCCGGCGAAATCCACGTCGAGCCCCTCGTCTTGGGAGACGCCCCACGCGCGAATCTTGCCCTGCCGGCGGGCGCGCTCGAAGAACCGGCGAAGTTCATCGCCGACGATGGTGTCTCCCGGTCGCGGGCCGTGGACGAACAGGATGTCGACGTAGTCGACGCCCAGCGCCGCGAGGCTCTGATCGAGGCTGCGTTCGGCCATGTCCGCGTCGTATAGCCGGGCGGTCGCGGGCCTGTTCGCGCGTTGCTTGACGGCGCGCCGGAGTCCCGGGGCTTTTCGCAGCAGCGCGCGCGCCGGAGCCTGATAGCGGCCGAGACGGCGGGCCGCGCCGCCGACGTCGATGCCGAATTTGGTTGCGACGGTGACGCTGTCACGCTTGACCGTACGCAGGAACAGCCCCAGCTCCGCCTCCGCCATGCCAAGCCCGTACATCCGCGCGGTGTCGAAATGGGTGATCCCGCAGTCGACCGCGTTGCCGAGCACGGCCATGCGGTCCTTCCGGGACGGCGACTGCATCAGCCCGCCGCATCCGAAGCCGACCGCACTCAGTGTCAGCTGCGGTCCCCGAAGTTCAATCTGCTCCAACACCACAGCCCTCGTAGATCCGGCGGAGCTCCGCGTCGATCACTTCGGGGCTGCGGGTCGCCGCGATGTGCGCCTGCCCCCGCGACCCGTCGCGCTCGGCCAAGTCCGCGTCGCGGAGGTACCGGCCGATGGCCGCGGCCAGGGCGGGCACATCGCCCGCGGGCACGAGCATGCTTGGGTCCGAAGCGATTTCGGCCGTCCCGCCGACCGGGGTCGCCACGAAAGGACGCGCACCGGCGAGGGCCTCGGTCAGGATCATCGGCATTCCCTCGGCGAACGACGGCAGGGTGACCACTCGCACCGACCGGATCAAGTCACGCACCCCGTCCGGATGTACCGGGGCCTCAACGGACATCCGCTCGGTGGGCGGGGGAACGTAATCATCGACGCGGCCGACTATCCGGCAGCGACCCTCGATGCCCTCGGCGAGCAGCAGCCGCCACGCCTCGACGAGCCGATCGACGCCCTTGCGCCGGCCGATGGTGCCCGCGAAGAGCACCACGGGCGGCGTCGTGCTGGCGCCGGGCGAATCCCGATCGATCACAATCGGATTCGCCACCACAGAGGTTGGCACCGTCGGCGCCACCTCCATCGTCGCGGCGCGCGCTTCCTCCGACAACAGGATCACGTGGTCCGCGCGGTTCAGCGTGGCGCCGACGAAGCGAGGGTGCGAGAGGGCGAAATCGGGAAAATCGGAGCCGTGGATGGTGATGATCACCCGGAAACCCCGGGCCCTGGCCAACCGGATCAACGATCCTTCGCGCAACCACGCTCCGCCGTTGGAGATGTGGAAGTGCACGATGGCCGCGCGGGGGGCCCTGGCCAGTGCCAGCCCGGCACGGGCCGTGAGAACGAGGCTCTTCGAGTGGCGCCGTCCGTTCCATGTCGACAGGACGCGGATGTCGTCCGCGCCGATGTTGTTGTCGCGGATGACCCGAATGACCGACTGCGTCCCGCCGAAGCTGTACATGTCCGGCCCGACGTGAATGACGGCGATCATCGTCGCTCGGCTAGGTCCCACAGCAAATCGACCACACGGTCAACATAGATCAGCTTGTCAGCCGTGGCCGGCCGAAACGGTGGCAAACTCACCGCTTTTAACCGGCCCATGACCGAAATCCGGCTGGCCGTCGTCCTGGCCCCTTTCTCGCAGGCCGGCAAAGGCCATCGCCGCGCCCAGGGCAAGACCGAGGGCCAGGGCGTCCATCGGCATCTCGGGCAACGGCCACACCGCCGAGATCGCGAGCAGGCCGGCGGCGACCGCCGCGCTGATCTTCGCCGGCGGCGAGGCGCAGCGGAACGCCCGGACGACCGGCGTGAGCGCGAACCAGGCGAACACCGCCATGCCCACCGCTCCGGCTTTGGCGAGCCACCACTGGTAGAAGAGGTGGGAGTAGGTGGGGCCCAGCTTCCATGCGAAGGCATTGGGGTCGTTCCCGGACGGCAGTTGGTATGCGTAGCCCAGGCCGTGGCCGAATACCGGCGCCTGGGCGATAGCCTGGTTGAGCCGGGCGACTTCCCTCAGCCTGTCCAGCGTCGACTCGTCCACGGCGAGAGCACTTTTCGTAACCCCGCCGAGCACCCGCTGGTTGAACGCGGTGAACTGATCGCTGAGCCATGCGCCGGCCTCCGAATGCTGCAGCAGGAACAGGGATCCGGGCACTGTTACCGCGAAGATCGCCGCGCTGACCGCGGCGACGGTCGCCGTCCGGCGCAGTGCCGACCAGCCGAAGCTGGCGAGGAAGGCGACGGCGGCGGCCACCGCGACGGCGATCAGGGTGTTGCGGGCGAAGGACAGCAGCGAAATCACCAGCGCGGGAGGGCCGAGCGCGAAGAACATGGCGGGCCGGACCCGGCCGATGATCGCGGCGGCGATCAGTGCGCTCAGCACGGCGGTTGCCGGCGTCTGGGTGGACAGCACGATGCGCAGCGCCTGCCCGGCGCCCGTCGTCCCCTCCAGGCTTTCCGCCCGGCCGGCCAGCCGGATGGCGTGCAACGAACTCACGATCGCCATGCCCGCCGAAAACCACAGGATCACGATCATGACGCGGATCGTCCATTTGAGGTAGCCGCCGTAGACGATCAACAGCGCCAGGACGAACCCCACGACCATTTCCAGCAGGGTCGTCGATTCGCGCACCACCATTTCGGCGTCATGTCTCATCTCGAATCCGACGGCGGTGAAGATGATCACGGCCGTGGTGAATATCAGCGGCAGCCGAAAATCGGCGAACCGCAGCCGCACGATCGGGAGTAGGTAGCAGATCGCCAGCACCGCGGTCACCTGGTACGCATAGATCGCCACCGGGCCCATGACCTTGCCGACGTGCAACCCTTCGGGCAGCGCGGCGAACGCCCCGAAGAGCGTGACCCCCACCATTCCTTCGGGCTTCACCCAGTACACGACCAGGCAGAACAACGCGGCGATCAGCAGCACACCCTCGGTGGTTCGGCGCACCGAGAGCACGCCGAAGATAAAGCAGCCGAACACGAACAGCGCCAGCAGAACTCCGTCGATCACCAGGCGAGGCCGGCCCGGCAGGTAGGGGATCACGCCGGCCTGCTGACCTTTGCCCGGTAGCTGCGGGCGGCGGCCCTGCTGTGTACGGACGGCCGGGCATCGGTCAGCACGGTGCCGACGATCTGGGCGCCGGCCGCGCGCAAGGCGGTTAACGCGTCCTTGAGTTCATCGAAGGTGGTTCGCTTCGCCCGGACGACCAAGACCGTGGCCTGCACGGCGCCGGCCAGCAGGGCGGTGTCGGCCGTCGCCAGCACGGGTGGCCCGTCGACCACCGTCAGGTCGAAGCGTGACGACAGGTCTTTCAACACGTTGTCGATCACTTCCGGCGCGTAGGCGCTGCAGGGCGACGTCTCGCGGCGCTGCGACCGCGATCCGAGCAGGAACAGCCTCGAAATCGGGGTCGGCTTCACGACTTCCGCGGCGATTTCCGGGCTGGCCAGCGCGTGGCTCAGGCCCTCGCCCGATTCGACTTTCAGCAACCCGGCGATCACGGGCCGGCGGGTGTCGCCTTCGACGATGAGTATGTCCTGCCCGAGTTCGGCCAGTGCCCGCGACAGGTTGAGCACCGTGGTCGTGGTTCCCTCACCGCCGAACGGCGCGGCCACCAGCACGCGGCGGGCGTCGGGTCCCATTGCCCTGCGCAGCCGGGCAATGAAGCCGCGCACGGCGTCGTCGAATGCGATGTCGGTGCCGAACCGCGGTGCGCTGCCACGCTTTCCGGGCAGCTCGGTCAGGGTCGGCAGGCCCGAAAGTTCTTCGAGCTTTTCGCGGGTGCGCACGGTGCGATCGCTGGCCTCGCGGGTCAGTGCGACCGCGATGGCCAGTAGCAACCCGGCGGTGAACCCCATCACGGTGTTGCGCACCGGCGACGGCGTGATCGGACCGTCGGGCACCCGGGGCGCCTCCACCACCCTCGCCCTTGCCACCGGCGTTCCTTTGGCCATCGGCTGTTGCGGCCCAGGCAATTCCGTCGGCTGGCCCGGAGCCGGGGTGGGCTCGCCCGCCTCGGGTCGCGTGCCGACGGCTACCGGCCCGCTCGGACCCGGATTCACGCCGAGCGTCCCGACTATCGCGGCGAATTGATCGGCCATCGCGCCCGCCAGTGCCGCGGAACGCGTCGGATCGGTGTCTTTGACGCTGATCGTGAACAGCATCGATTTCGCGGTGTATTTCACCTGGGTTTGGTTCACCAATACATCGGGACTGATGGGGACCTGCAGCTGCGCCACCGCGCGCTCCGCCACCGTTCGTCCGCCGGCGATCTGGGCGTACGACGACAGCCGCTCTTGCGCCGTCAACGTGCCGTTGTACAGCTCGGTCAGATCGGTGGCGCCCGAAAACGAGATGAGGACCGTGGCCGACGACTGATAGTGCTTGGTCTGAAACGCCGTCAGGGCCGCGGCGCCGATCGTGCACGCGAGCAGTGCGCCCACGAACAGTTTCCAGTGCGCGAACATGACCCGGATAAAGGTGCGGAAATCCATCCACTAAACCTCTCTGAGCCGACGCCACACGAATAGCATCGATTCCGTTTACTGCTCACCCGCCGGGCAAAGCTTCGCACATTATGCAGCATCGTCATGCGGCATCGTCAGAATCGCTATTAGCGGTGTCCAGTCCCCTTTGCCCGCCATTCACCGTTCGGGCGTGACCGCATCGCGCGGTATATCGAGCGTCGCGATCGGATACCAGCCCGATTCGTCCCGGTCGTCGCGGGCCATCCGCATGGGCGGGTAGTTCACCACGTGCGATGCGAGCGGCTTGTGCTGCTGCCATTCCGCGGCCGCACGCAGCGTGTAGCGCCCCGGCGGCAGGCCGGACATGTCGATGTGAACGGCCTCGGTCGACGATGCCGGCACCGGTTCCTTGCCGGGGTTGTCGCCGGTCTGCCCCTGGCCCAGGGCCTTGAGGTTGACCGTTGCCGGCAGGGTCCGAACGACCGCCCCCGAGAAATCCACCAGCCGGTAGCCGGGCACCCAGTGCTCGGTCGCGGCGGCCGCGCCGTAATTGGTCCACACCGCCGAGATGGTCGCGACCTTGCCCTGTGTTGATTGCGAGCCGGGCCGGGCCTCGACCGAATACCGGTAGCCGGCGGCCACGTTGGCCTGGGCCCACAGCAGATACAGCGCCGGGTTCATCGAGGTGCTGGAGTCCCGGTCCGGGAAGTTGAAACTCGACGTCATCGACACGCGATACCGGACGACGTCGTGCAAGCCCTTCTCGTAGTAGGACCGCGGATCGGTGCCGGCGGGCAGCTGACACCACTCGGTGATCACCAGTGCCGAGGCCAGCCGGTCTTTGATTGCGCCGACGAGCGGATCCTTCGACTCCACGTAATGCGACTTGTCCGACTCGGCCCACACCGGCAAGGGCGCAAACACGCCCAGGCAATCCGAGCGGATGCCCACCGGCGCCGACAGTTTCTTGGTGACGTCGTCGGCGAGTAACTGACGCACGATTTCCGGGTTCAGCGCGGTCGTGACCAGTTGCGTGCGGGGAAACGCGGCGACGTTTGCCGCGACGAGCTGCTGGATGGCCGCTTTGGTGATGCTCTGGTCGCGGAACTGGCTGTAATAGCCCAGCCGCGCCTCAGTGTCTTCGGGGGACGCACCCGGCGCGCCCAACTTGTCCCGCAGATACGCGATGTGGTTCTCGCTGAAATCCCCGTAGCCGGAGAACTCGAAAACGCTGAGCCGCTCGTCGCCGTCGTAGCGCCGGCCCAGCGCGGCCAGCAGTTGGCCGAACGCCTCCAGGTAATTCGGGTCGTTCCAGTTGGGCACGACCTGCGTCACCCCGGGCGTCCACCAATAACGTTCGGGCCCCGTATAGCTGGTGGTCGCCGACCGCATCCAGTCGGGAACCGCGATATTGGTGTTGTTCGGATAGGTGGCATCGCAACAGGAGTTGTAGGCGTACACGCGCAGGGTCAGCCGGATGTTGCGGCCGGCCAGCTTCGCCAGCGCGTCGTCGATCGCGCTGAAATCGAACTTGAGATCGTCCGGCGCGTCGGGGGGCAACGTGCGCGGATCGGTGGGCTGCAACTGCCGCCACGACACCCGCTGGCTCGCGTCGTACGACGCCGGCCACGGCGGATACCGTTGCGCCGTATTGCTTTGCGGAAAAAGCGGCATCAGGAGATCCTCGTACTGTCCGCGCAGCGGGTTGGGGATCTCCTGCTCGGTCAACGGGATCGCCGGACTGGCGATCGGGGTCAGCGGCTCGGGGTTATTGCGACTACTACACCCACTCAGCGCCAGGGCCGCGCACACGGCAATGGCCGCCGTGCGCTTCCCCAGTATTCGGATCATCGTTGCGATGCTAGATCGCGCCCGGCGAATCATTGGCCATTGGTTGTCGTCGAGTCGCGCGGAATATCTAGTGTGGCAATCGGATACATGCCCGATCCGTCGCGGCCGTCGCGGGCCAACGCCATGGGGGCGTAGTTCACCACATGTGAGGCGCCCGGTTTGTGCTGTTGCCAGTCAACGGATGCGCGCAGCGTGTAGTGTCCCGGCGCCAAGCCGGTCAGGTCGACGTGCACCGACTCGGTCGTCGGGGCCGGGACCGCCTCCTCGCGCGATTGGCTCGAGTCGTCGTGAACCAGTGTCTTGAGGTTCACCGTCGCCGGCACGGTCCGGACCACCGTCCCCGAGAAATCCACCAGCTTGTAGCCGGGCGTCCACTGTTCGGTCGCGGCCGCGGAACCGTAATTGGTCCAGACGACGGAAATGCTCGCCACCTTGCCCTGGATCGACTGCGAGCCCGGACGCGCCTCGACCGAATACTGATAGCCGGCCGACGCATTGGCCTTGGCCCAGAGCAGATACAAGTTCGCGTCCATCGCCGACGTCGCGTCGCGGTCCGGGAATCTGGTGCTCGACGTCATCGACACGTGGTACCTGATGACGTCGTGCAGTCCCTTTTCGTAGTAGGCCCGCGGGTCGGCTCCGCTCGGTAGCTGACACCATTCGGTGATCACCAGCGCCGAGGTCAGCCGCTGCTTGATCGCGTTGACCACCGCGTCGTTGGAGCGCACATAGTGAGAGTCGTTGGAATCGGCCCAGGCCGGCAGCGGCTCCTGAACGCCGAGGCAATCCGAACGGATGCCCACCGGTGCGGACAGTTTCTTGGTGACGTCGTCGGCGAGCAGCTCGCGCACGATCTCCGGGTTCTGCGGGGTAACGACCAGTTGTGTGTGGGGGAACGCGTTGACGTTCGCCGCGACGAGCTGCCGAATGGACGCGATGGTGATGCTCTGATCACGAAACTGGCTGTAGTACCCCAGCATCGCCACGCTGTCGTCGGGCGACGGGCCTGGCGCGCCCAACGCGTCGCGCAAATAGGCGACGTCGTTGCCGCTGACATCCCCGTAGCCGGAAAACTCGAAAACGCTGAGCCTTTCGTCGCCGTCGTAGCGCCGGCCCAGCGCGGCCAGCAGCTGGGAGAAGGCGTCGAGGTAATCGGGGTTGTTCCAGTTCGGCACCACCTGCGTCACGCCCGCCGCGGAACCGTTCGGCGGCCCCGAATAGGTGGTGGCCGCCGGGCGCATCCAGTCGGGAATCGCGATGTTGGGATTGCCCGAGTCGTTGCAACACGAGTTGTACGCGTACACGCGCAGCGTCATCCGCATGTTTCGGCTGGCCAGCTTCGTCAGCGCATCGTCGATCGCGCTGAAATCGAACTTGCGATCGTCGGGCGCGTCGGGGGGCAGGGTGCGCGGATCGGTCGGCTGCAACTGCCGCCACGACACCCGCAGGCTCGCGTCATACGAAGCCGGCCACGCCGGATAGCGCTGCTGGGCCGGATTACCCTGCGGGAAAAGGGGATTCAGGAGATCCTCGTACTGCCCGCGCAGCGGGTTGGAGATCTGTTGGACGGTCGGCGGTATGGCGGGGCTGACCATCGCGGATAGCGGTCCGGGGTCGCTGTGCCTGCCGCATCCGTCCAGCACCACCGCGATCGTGCACACGACAGCGGCCAGCACGCGTTTCTTCGATGGACGAAACATCGGAATGTCAGATCACGCCCAACGACAGCGACTCGCGGTCGGCGAGGAACGGCATCGGCAACCAGCGCGCGGACAGCAACGCTTCCATCGCGTCACCCGGAACGGGCCGCGACAACAAGAATCCCTGGGCGCGGTGGCATCCGTGCTGCATCAATGTCAGTGCGGCGGCGGGTGTCTCGACTCCCTCGGCGACGACCTGCAGGCCGAAGGCCTCGGCCAGCCCGATGATCGCGCGAACGATGGCGAGGTCTCCGGCGTTGCTGCCCAACTCACGGACGAACGCGGTATCGATCTTCAGGATGTCGACCGGCAGCGACTTCAGGTGCGAGAGAACGGCATAGCCGGTCCCGAAGTCGTCGATGGCGATCTGGACCCCGACCTCCTTGAGTTCCGTCAGCGTCTTGCGAGTGGTCTCGATGTCGTGCACCACGGCCCGCTCGGTGATCTCCAGGCAGAGCGATCCGCCGTCGATGCCGAACTCCTCGATGGTGTCGGCGACACTGCGCACGAAGCCGCGGGTGATCAGTTGAACCGGTGACACATTGATGCGCAGCACGGCGCTCTGCCCGACACCGTTGGCGCGCCAGCGGCTGAATTCCGCGCAGGCGCTTCGCATTACCCACTGGCCCAGCTCCGCCGCGAGATTGGTCGTCTCCGCCACCCCGATGAACGAGTCCGGCAGCAGCAGCCCCCAGATCGGGTGCCGCCAGCGGACCAGCGCCTCCGCGGCCACGATGGCGCCCGTCCACAGGTCGACCTCGGGCAGATAATGCAGCAGCAGCGCTTCGCTGTCGATGTCCCCGCGCAGGTGCAGCTCAATGTCGTTGCGGAAGGCGCTTTTCAGTGACATGTCATCGGTGGACACCGCAACCTGGTTGCCGCCCGCGCGCTTGGCGGTCAGCACGGCCTCGTCGGCGCGGCGCAGCAGGTCGGCGCTGTTGTCGCGGCCCGGCATGCCCACCGCCAGCCCGATGCTGACGGTGCGGGTGATCATGTATCCCCCGACGGCCATGCGCTCGTGCAGCATCGCGCCGATGCGGCGCGCGAACGACTCCGCGGTTCCGGTCGACATCGGCTGGTCGGGGATGACGACGAACTCGTCGCCGCCCAGCCGCGCGATCAGGCTCTGACTTCCCGCGCATACCCGGATGCGTTGCGCGAAGACCTTGATGAACCAGTCGCCCGCGGCATGGCCGAGGTAGTCGTTGATCGGCTTCAACCGGTCGAGGTCGAAATACAAGACCGCGACGGGCCCCGGACTGCCCGCGGCCAGCCTCTCCGACAGATGCGCCACCAGCGCCCGACGGTTGTACAGACCGGTCAGGTCGTCGTGCTCGGCGAGGTAGCGCAGCTTTTCTTCGGCCGCGATGCGGGCTTGAAGCTGCGCAAACAGCGCGGCGACGGCCTCGAGCGTGTTTAGCTCCTCCGGCTTCCACTTCCGGCTGCCGTACTTAACGAAGCCGAGCACGCCGGTGACCGCGTCGCCCGAGACGAGCGGGGCCGCCGCCACCGAGGGCGAGGGGCGTCCCTTGGCTCCGCCGAGCCAGCGGTGCAGGGAATGGCCGCTCTGATCGTCCGGTATCACCACCGGTTTCCTGCTGCGCTCGCATTCCGCGAGCACCGGGTCGGCGCTGGTGAAGTGGACAACGGCCATCGGATCCGGATGCGCAACGTCAGTGCGCGGCGGCCATTCCGCCACCAGCACCGAGGCCCGGACGTCCTGGTCGTGGTGGCGCAGGAAACTGCTGTCCATGTCGAACTGCTCGACGAGCTGCGCGAGTATCCGTTCGCTGATTTGAGTCGCGGTGGAACTCGTGGCCTGCATCAGCTGGGTGGCTACGGAAGTGACGACGAGATCGAGACTGCGCGGCACGGGCTCCTCCGATGTCGGGCAAATGTCCCGTCTGGGCGGCTGGCCCAATCAGTATGGCGAAGCGTAACACGCGCTACCCCGCCTGAGCGGGGCTTGCGATGGGCCTGTACCTGGAGTTTTCGGGTCAATCCGGCGAGTGAAACAGCTCACAGTCCGCCCGGATCTGTCACACCCCAACAGGCCGCGGTGTCTCAAGGGCACACGTCCCGTGAGAATAGGAGACAGAAATGAGCGAGGTCACCGCCCCAAGAACCCATGTCGTCGTCGTCGGCGGCGGGTACGCCGGAACCGTGGCCGCCAACCGCCTGCGGCAGCGTCCGGACATCGATATCACCCTGGTCAACTCCCGTCCCGTCTTCGTCGAGCGGATTCGCTTGCACCAGTTGGTCGCCGACACCGGCGCCGCGACCGCCGAGTTCGGCGAGCTGCTGGGCGATGGAATCCGGCTGATCGTCGACACCGTCGACCGCATCGAGTTCGCGGACCGGCGGGTGCTGCTCGCCTCGGGTGCCGAGCTGAGTTACGACTACCTGATCTATGCCGTCGGCAGTACGGGCGCGATGCCCTCGACGGTCCCCGGCGCCGCCGAATTCGCCTACGCCATCGCCGACCTCGAGAGCGCGCGTCGGCTGCGTTATGCCCTCGCCGACCTGCCGCCGGACGCCCCGGTCACTGTTATTGGCGCCGGATTGACCGGCATCGAGACGGCCTCCGAGCTGGGCGCGCGGGGACGCCCGGTGACCTTGGTCTGCGGTGGGACGCTCGGACCGTCGCTGAGCGAGCGGGGTCGGCGTTCGGTCGGCAAGCGACTGCGCAAGCTCGGCGTCAACGTGCTGGAATCCGTCGCAGCGACCCAGGTCCGCTGGGACGCGGTGGTGCTGAGCGACGGCGCCGTGCTGCCCAGCGCCGCGACGGTGTGGACGGCCGGGTTCGCGGTGCCGGATCTGGCCGCGCGCAGCGGGCTGAGCACCGACGCGATCGGGCGGCTGCTCACCGACGAGACGCTGACCAGCGTCGACGACGATCGCATCGTCGCCGCCGGTGACGCCACCGCGCCGTCGGGCCAGCCGCTGCGGATGAGCTGCCAGGCCGCCGGGCCGTTAGGCGCCCAGGCCGCCGACACGGTGCTCAGCCGCATCGCCGGGCGGACACCCGCGGCGCTCAACCAGGCGTTCGTCGGGCAGTGCATCAGCCTCGGCCGCGCCCACGCCACCTTCCAGCTCGCACGCACCGACGACACCCCGGTGAACGCGGTGCTGGCCGGCCGGACCGCCGCGTCCCTCAAGGAGGCGATCTGCAAGGGCACGCTGTGGGCCATCCGCCGCGAGGCCGCCAAGCCCGGCTCGTACTACTGGCTCAAGGGCGGCAACCGCGCAGCGCGGCTGCAGGCCGACGAGCGGGTCCCGCTGCCATGATCGCCCCCGGTGAGCACGCCGAACGGTTCACGCTGCTGCGGCCGTTGTTGTTCACCATCGCCTACGAAATCCTGGGCTCGGCGACCGAGGCCGACGACGTGTTGCAGGACAGCTATCTGCGGTGGGCCGACGTCGACCTCGCGACCGTGCGCGACACGAAGTCGTACCTGGCCCAGCTGGTCACCCGTCAGGCGCTCAACGCGCTGCGGGCGGGCGCGCGTCGCCGCGAGGAGTACGTGGGGCCGTGGCTGCCCGAGCCGCTGCTCACCGATGACCAGGACCCGTCGGCCGATGTCGTTCTGGCGGAATCGGTTTCGATGGCGATGCTGGTGCTATTGGAAACCCTGAGCCCCGACGAACGGGCCGTGTTCGTGCTGCGCGAGGTGTTCGGTTTCGACTACGGCGACATTGCCGAGGCGGTCGGCAAGCCCGCGCCGACCGTGCGGCAGGTGGCGCACCGGGCCCGCGAGCACGTGCGGGCGCGGCGCAAGCGCTTCGGCACGGTCGACGCGCACCGCAACGCGGAGATCACCGCCCAATTCCTGGCCACGGCGGCCAACGGCGACGTGGACGCGCTGATCGCAATGCTCGCCCCGGATGCGACCTGGATGGCCGACAGCGGGGGCAAGGTGTCCGCCGCGCGGCGGCCGGTGGTCGGTGCCGAACGGGTGGCCAGGGCCATCGCCGGGCTGATGCGCAAGATGAGCAAATTGTGGGCCGCGGTGCGCATCGAAATGGTGACCTGCAACAGCGCCCCGGCGGTCTTGGTCTATCAGGACGAACACCTCGAGATGGTGATCACGCTGGAGATCGCCGGCGACAAGATCACCAACTTCTACGTGATGCGCAATCCCGACAAGCTGGCCGCGCTGGCGACGGCCCGCGACATCAGCCGCGGCTGACCCCCGGTGCGGGGTGCGGCTGTCCGTTGTTCTGTCAAGCTAGATCGGTGCGAATCGACGACCTCGGCGACCTTGGCGACGCGCCCCGCGTGCTGCGCGCCGTCGGCGACGCCACCGGGCGGCTCGGTCTGCCGCCGCCGGCCGCGCTGACCGGCGACTGGTTCGGCGCGCAGGCTGTTATCGCACCGAGCGTGTCGGCGCAACCGGTCGACGCCCGCGACGCGTTCGCGGTCGGGTTGGACGCGCGGACGCCGGATTCCGCGGCCGTGGGCGGCGGCTGGGTCGGCTACCTGTCCTATCCCGACGCCGGCGCCGATGGGCGTCCGAACCGGATCCCCGAGGCCGCCGGGGGGTGGACCGACTGCGTGCTGCGCCGCGACCGGGACGGGCGGTGGTGGTACGAAAGCCTTTCCGGGGCGCCGATGCCGGAGTGGCTGGCCGCGGCACTGGCCGCGACACCCGCGCCCGGACGCGAATGCCGGATCGACTGGGATGCGGCCGACCGGGCGGAGCACCGCGGCGGTGTGCTCGCCTGCCTGGAGGCGATCCGCGCCGGCGAGGTCTACCAGGCGTGCGTGTGCACGCAGTTCACCGGACGCGTCAGCGGGGCGCCGCTGGATTTCTTCGTCGACGGCGTCGCGCGTACCGCTCCGTCCCGGGCGGCCTACGTCGCCGGACCGTGGGGCGCGGTGGCGTCGCTGTCTCCGGAGCTGTTTCTGCGGCGCCGCGGCTGCGTCGTGACGTCCAGCCCGATCAAGGGCACCCTGCCGCTGGATGCCTGGCCGTCGGAGTTACGGGCTTCGGCCAAAGAGGTCGCCGAGAACATCATGATCGTGGACCTGGTCCGCAACGACCTTGGCCGGGTGGCGATCACCGGCACGGTGACCGTGCCCGAGCTGCTGGTGGTGCGTCGTGCGCCCGGCGTGTGGCACCTGGTGTCCACGGTGGCGGCGCGGGTACCGACGGAGCTGCCGACGACCGCGCTGCTGGACGCGGCCTTTCCGCCCGCCTCGGTCACGGGTACCCCCAAACACCGTGCCCGCCAATTGATTTCGCAATGGGAGCAACGCCGCCGCGGGATATATTGCGGCACAGTCGGTTTGGCATCGCCAATCGCCGGGTGTGAGCTCAACGTCGCGATCCGCACCGTCGAGTTCGACGCGGTGGGCGGCGCGGTTCTCGGCGTGGGCGGCGGGATCACCGCCGACTCGGACCCCGACGCCGAATGGGAAGAATGTCTGCACAAGGCGGCTGGAGTCGGGCTCACATCCCCGACTCACTCGCGGCGTGACCGCAAGACCGCGTCGTAGAGCTGGCGCGAACGCACTCCCGGATGCGCGGCGGCCACCTCGCCGCACGCGTCCTTGACGCGGGCACCCCCCGCGACGAGCTGCTCCACGTCCGCCACCAGCGACGGCAGGTCGGCGCGCGGGAGGGCGCCGGCGACGACGACGGTGATCTCGCCGAGCACGCCGTCGGCCACCCACGTCGCCAGCTCGGCGAGCGATCCGCGCACCACTTCCTCGTGCACCTTGGTCAGCTCCCGGCAGACCGCGGCCGCGCGTTCACCGCCGAGTTCCTCGACGGCGTCGCGCAGGCACGCCGCCAGCCGGCGCGGCGATTCGAAGAACACGACGGTGCGCCGCTCGTCGGCCAGTCCCTTGAGCCACGTTTTGCGCGCCGAGCTCTTGCGCGGGGCGAAGCCCTCGAAGCAGAACTTCTCCGACGGCAAACCGGACACGGCCACGGCGGTGGTCACGGCGGACGGCCCGGGCAGGCACGTCACCGGCACCCCGGCGTCGACGCAAGCGGCGACCAGCCGATAGCCGGGGTCGCTGATCACCGGCATCCCGGCGTCGCTGACCACCAGCACCGTCGCCCCGGCCTTGACCGCGTCGACCAGCGCGGGCACCCGCGCGGCCTCGACCTGGTCGAACAGGCTGACCACCCGGCCGGTGATGGCGACGCCCAGGTTTTTGGCCAGGGTGCGCACCCGGCGGGTGTCCTCGGCCGCCACCACGTCGGCGCTCGTGAGCGCGTCGATCAGCCGAGGCGAGGCATCCGACGGCTGGCCCAACGGGGTCGCACCGAGCAACAGGCGACCGTAGGTCATGACGGACAGCCTACGATCGACACCGATGTCCGCTCCGGCCCGCGAAACCTCCGTGACAGTGGAGGATGCCGTCGGGGAGCGCGTCGTGCCCGTCGTCAGCCCGGGCCCGCTAATCCCGGTCGCCGATTTCGGGCCCACCGACCACATCCGCGGCTGGGTGGTCACCGGCGTGATCACGCTGCTGGCAACGGTGACCCGATTCCTCAACCTGGGGTCACCGACCGATGCGGGCACGCCGATCTTCGACGAGAAGCACTACGCGCCTCAGGCCTGGCAGGTGCTGCACAACCACGGGGTGGAAGACAATCCCGGCTTCGGGCTGGTGGTGCATCCGCCGGTCGGCAAGCAACTGATCGCGTTGGGCGAGGCGATCTTCGGCTACAACGGGTTGGGCTGGCGGTTCACCGGGGCCCTGCTCGGCGTGGTGATGGTGACCCTGGTGCTGCGCATCGTGCGGCGGATCAGCCGATCGACTTTGGTGGGCGCCATCGCCGGCGTGCTGCTCATCTGCGACGGCGTTAGCTTCGTCGCCTCCCGGACCGCGCTGCTCGACGGCCTGCTCACCTTCTTCGTGGTCGCCGCGTTCGGCGCGCTGATCGTCGACCGCGATCAGGTGCGGCAACGAATGCACGTGGCCCTGCTGGAGGGCCGCGCCAGCGAAACGGTGTGGGGCCCGCGGCTGGGTGTGCGCTGGTGGCGCTTCCTCGCGGGGATTCTGCTCGGATTGGCTTGCGGGACAAAGTGGTCCGGGCTTTACTTCGTGCTGTTCTTCGGCGCGATGTCGTTGGCGTTCGACGTGGCTGCGCGCCGTCAATATCAGGTGCCCCGGCCGTGGCTGGGGGTTCTCCGGCGTGACCTGATCCCCACCGCGTATGCGCTGGCATTCATCCCTTTCGCGGTCTACGTGGCCAGCTATGCGCCGTGGTTCGCCTCGGAGACCGCGATCGACCGGCACGAGGTCGGCCAGACGATAGGTCCCCACTCCGTCGTTCCGCTGCCCGACGCCATCCGCTCCCTGTGGCACTACACCGCCAAGGCCTTCCAATTCCATGCGGGCCTGACGAATTCGGCCGGCAACTACCACCCGTGGGAATCCAAACCGTGGAGCTGGCCGATGTCGTTGCGGCCGGTGCTCTATGCCATCGACCAGCAGAATGTGGCTGGCTGCGGGGCGCAATCGTGTGTGAAGGCCGAGATGCTGGTCGGCACTCCCGCGATGTGGTGGCTGGCGGTGCCGGTGCTGATCTATGCCCTTTGGCGGTCGGTGATCCGGCGCGACTGGCGCTACGCCGTGGTGTTGGTGGGTTATTGCGCGGGGTGGCTGCCCTGGTTCGCCGACATCGACCGGCAGATGTACTTCTTCTACGCGGCGACGATGGCGCCGTTCCTGGTGATGGGGATCGCCCTGATATGTGGGGACATCCTCTACGCGCGTGGTCAAAGCTCCGAGCGGCGAACGCTGGGCCTGATCGCGGTGTGCTGCTACGTCGCGTTGGTGGTGACCAACTTCGCCTGGCTGTTCCCGGTGCTTACCGGTCTTCCCATTTCGCAGCAGACCTGGGACATGGAGATCTGGCTGCCCAGCTGGCGGTAGTTCGGGTTTCTGCGCCGAGATTGCCGTGAGGGCTGTGATCGCGGGCCCAATCACGACCATGACGGCAATCTCGGTGAGATGTCAGTCACCGCAAGCACCATGAGCGCGTGACGGGGGTATTTCGCGGGACCGAGGCAATAGCGTGCGGCGCGCTGACCCGCGGCCAACTGCGCTGGAACTACCGGCGAATCCACCGCAACGTATACCTGCCGAAAAACGGGGTCAGGTCGCTGCGGGACAACGCCCATGCGGCGTGGCTGTGGTCGGGACGGCGCGGCATCATCGCCGGCCGTGCCGCCGCCGCGCTCCACGGAGCCAAGTGGATCGACGATTTCACCCCGATAGAAATTGTCGGACCGCTCAACCATCCACCTCCGGGCACGATTGTTCGCCGCGAACGCATCAGCGATGAGGACGTCGTCGAATTCGACGGCCTGCCTGTAACTGGTCTTGCACGCACCGCGTTCGATCTGGCCAGGCATCTGCCGCCTGCCGTCGCGGTCGCCCACCTCGACGCGCTGTCGGCGGCGACCGCTGTTACCTCGGCCGACGTGGCCCCTTTAATAGCTCGGCATAAGGGGGCACGGGGCGTGCGCCAATGCCAGGTACCTCTCGTGTTAATGGACGGCGGAGCACAGTCTCCGAAGGAAAGCTGGTTGCGAATGGTCCTCATCGACGCCGGCCTGCCCCGCCCCGTCACGCAGATCCGCGTCACCGATGGACAGCTTGTCGCGTACCTCGATATGGGATGGGAGGGGCCGATGGTCGCAATCGAATACGACGGGGACCAACACCGAAGCGATCGAAGGCAATACGTGAGGGACATCCGGCGAGCCGACATGGTCAGTCGCCTCGGCTGGCATGTGATCAGGGTGATCAATGAGGACCGGCCAAACGTCATTGTGCAGCGGGCGCGCGACGCGCTTGCGCGCCGCTCTGCGCCGAGATTGCCGTGAGGGCTGTGATCCGGGGGCCAATCACGACCGTGGCGGCAATCTCGGCGTCACACCGGGTCGCGGGCGACGGGGCAGCACATGCAGCGGGGGCCGCCGCGGCCGGTGCCCAATTCCGAGCCCGCGATGGTCAGCACTTCGATGCCGGCGTCTTGCAGGCGGCTATTGGTCTGCATGTTGCGTTCGTAGGCGACGACGACCCCGGGCGTCAGAGCCAACGTGTTGTTGCCGTCGTCCCACTGTTCGCGTTCGGCGATGACGGGATCGAGACCGGTATCGATGACGCGCAGCTTGTCGATCTCCATCGCCTTGGCGGCGGCCTCCAGGAACGGCGTTTCGTCGCTGATCGTGACGCCGTCGGGCGTGCGCTGGATGGTGAAGGCCGAAAGCGTGTCGACGACGTTCGCGTACATCACCACGGTGTCGGTGTCGACCATCGTGCACACCGTGTCCAGGTGCATCTGCGCGCGCTTCTGAGCGATCGGCACGGCCAGCACCGTGTTGGCGAGGTCGTCGTCAAATAGGCTGCGCGCCAACGCTTCCGCGCCCGCCGGGGTGGTGCGCTCGCCCACCCCGACGGCGAGCACACCGGGCGCGAGCAACAGCACGTCGCCGCCCTCGACCGGGGCGGTGCGCGACTCGTAGGCGCGCCGCACACCGGTGAACCGCGGGTGGTGCGCGTAGATGAGGTCGGTCAACGACGCCTCGCGAACCCGGGCCCGCAGCGCCAGCGTCGGGATCACGACCCGCGGCCCGATCCAGATCGACGAGTCGCGGGTGAACACCAGGTTCGGCAGGGGCTCGATGACGAAGTCCGCGCCATGGTGCATGCGAAGCACCAACGACACGTCGGTGCGGGTGTCGGGCGGGAGTTCGTTGAACGTCATGCCGGCCATAAGGACATTCGCGAGCCGGACCGGGTCCAGGCCGCGCAGATAGGCCGAAAGCTCTTGCGCCAGAGGCGCACCGAGCCGACGCGCGTCGACCGCGGCGGCAACACCCTGCATCCGGGCCGCCCCGCTGTGGCTGAGCGCCTCGGTCAGCAGGTCCGACAGCAGCAGCACCTCCACGCCGCGCGACCGCAGCAGCTCGGCGAACTGGTCGTGCTCCTCCTGCGCGCGAGCGACCCACGGCAATCCGTCGAACAGCAGCTGGTCGCTGTTGCGTGGATTGAGTCGCCCCAACTCGGCGCCGGGGCGGTGCAGGATGGCGACGCGTAGCGTGCCCACTTCGGACTCGGTGCTCAGCTCAACACCCACGGTTAAGACGGTAGCCGGTCGCTCGGCCGCTCCCGTCCCGATCGAACGGATGTGCGATAGACTGGCCCGCGTGAGCGTCACGGTCCAGGGCTCGCTGTTCCAACACACCGAGCGCAGACAACTCGGTGACGGCGCGTTCATCGAGCTGCGCGCCGGCTGGCTGACGGACGCCGACGACCTGCTCACCGCGTTGCTGTCCACGGTCCCGTGGCGGGCCGAACGCCGCCACATGTACGACCGCGTGGTCGACGTCCCGCGGCTGGTGAGTTTTCACGACCTCACGGTCGAAGACCCACCGCACCCGCGCCTGGCGCGGCTGCGCCGTCGGCTCAACGACATCTACGCCGGCGAGCTCGGCGAGCCGTTCACCACGGTGGGGTTGTGCTGCTATCGCGACGGCTCCGACAGCGTTGCCTGGCACGGCGACACCATCGGCCGAAGCAGCTCGGAAGACACCATGGTGGCCATCGTCAGCCTCGGCGCCACACGCACTTTCGCGATGCGCCGCCGCGGCGGCGGCCCGTCGCTGCGACTGCCGCAGGCGCACGGCGACCTGCTGGTGATGGGCGGATCATGCCAACGCACCTGGGAACACTCGGTGCCGAAGACGGCGGCGCCAACCGGTCCGCGCGTCAGCATCCAGTTTCGGCCCCGCGACGTCCGATAGAGCCGAGTCAGCTGCGCACCGCGGCCACCGCCTTGACGAGCAGGTCGCGGGCACGCTGCGTGTCTACTTTCGCGACCGGCTGATCGGGCACCACAAGCGGATTGGCGATGACGATCACCTGGTAGGCGCCGAACTGGGCGGAGTAGTCGTACAACTCGCCGGTGTGGGCCGTGTTTCCGACGAGCGCCTGCAACACGCGGTGCACCCCGAAAGTGTGCGTCCCGTCGATGTGCGGCGCGTCGATCACCTCGAGGCCGCCGCGCACCTGGCCCCCGGAAAATGCCACCTTGCTGCAGTCCTTCGCCGGATCCTCGACCGGCACCGGCTTGGAGGTTTCCACCGCGATCACGACGTAGCGGTCACCGTTGCCCTCGGCGGACACCGCAGCCATATTGCCCTGCAAGTCCGGGGGCATGGCCGGGCCGAGCGCGGTTTTCGCGCAGTTGGGGGGATCGAAACTCAGGCCGTCGGGCAGCTTGCGGGCGGACAGGAACTTGGGATCGATTGCCCTTTCGCTGATATCGGCGACCTTGAACTCCGGCCCGAAGCTCGACTTCACCCCGGAGACCTTGGCGATGTCGGCCCTCGTCGAGGCGGCATCCGAACCCGATGAGCAGCCGGCGAGAACGCAGACGGATGCGATCGCCGACACCACCTTGAACATCGTGGCCAATCTACCCAACCCCGTCGCTCAGCTGCGTAACGTGGACACCGTTTTGACGAGAAGATCGGCGGCGAATTGGGGTGGCAGGGCCGGCAGCGCCGAGCCCGGGTCGGTGATCAGCGTGGTGAACGCGTAGTAGCCGCCCAGGTACGCGGTGAATGTGTATGCGCGCGAATCGATTTCGGTGCCCGCCTCGACGGATGACTTGATATCGGTCACCATGCCGACCGTCTCGGCGCCGTCGATGCGCGGGGCGTCGGTGAGGTGAACACCGACCGTGGTGTGTCCGGAAGTCATGGTCCACTGCCCGCACGCCGCGACCAGGTTGTGGTCGAGGTCCACCGGGCCGGGCAATGCAACGACAATCGTGTCGACGATGCCGCCCGCGCCCGAGGCGGACAACCCTTGCGCGGATCCGCCGTGCCCGTTGCCCGGGTCGGCGAGTGCCGCGCACCGCGCCGGCTTGGCCGCGGCATCGCTTCCAAGGCTCCAGATCACCCGCGGTGAGGCCGCACCGGGGATGGCGGTGCTGACCTCGTAGTTGGGCGGCAGCTCGCGCACCACCCGCTTGATGTTGGCGGGGTTGACGGCGACGCCGTGCGCCGACGACGAGGGCGGCGCCGGGGGTTTGGGCGCGCGGGAATGCGCACATGCGCCCACCAGCAGGGTGAGCACCACGCCAATCCACAACGGCCGCATGCGCTTTAGCCGACCGCCTCGATCACCTGGCGGGCAACGCGCTCGATCTGGTCGGCGATCTCACGCTTGAGGTGCAGGTCGCGCCGGCGCGGCACATCGATGACGGTGGTGATGACGCCGACGTCCTCGCGCTGCCAGACCGCGCCGTAGCGGTCCATGATGGTGCGCATCGGCAGGTTGTCGGAAAGCATTCGCGCGGAGAACCTTTCGACGCCGTCGACGCGGGCGGCGATGGACAGCGCACCGATCAGGAAGCTACCGATCCCCCGGCCCTGGTAGGCGTCGGCGACGGTGAACGCGATCTCGGCGATCGTGGGGTCGGTCTCGTCGCGAACGAACCGCGCGTCGGCCACCGGATCGCTGCCGTCGGTCATCACCCAGACGAAGTGGTCGACGTAGTCGACCTCGGCCAGGTAGTGCATCAACGCCGGACTAGGCAGCCGGGCCGTCATGAACCGGCGATACAGCGTCTCGCTGGAGAATTGGATGTGACCGTGCACCGTGCGCTCGTCGTCGCCGGGCAGGACCGGGCGCAACAGCAGGTCGCTGCCGTCGCGGACGCGCACCGGGATCGGGGTGATGAACGCGGCAAGGCGCTGGCGGACGGTGCGCAGCAGCCGCGGCATCACCCCGGGGATGTGCAGCATCCGGGTGAACGCGTCGTTGTCACCGATCCAGCCGGTCAGCGGTTCGGCCGTGGTGACCGTCGCGATGCGCGGGATGTCGCGCAGCAGGGCGATCTCCCCGATGATCGTGCCCGCGGATGCCTCCCCGACGGCCACCGTGCCGTCGTAACCGACGTGCTTGATTTCGGCGGTTCCCGACGAGATCAGCAGGAACGAAACCGCCTGCTCCCCTTGCCGCATCAGCACCTGGCCCGCCGCGGCGCGCAGCGGCTGAAGGGTCGCGGCCAGCGGCGCTAAGTCCTCGGCGGGGCATCCCTCGAAGACGTCCATCGTCGCGAGTTCTTCGACTCGCGCACCGGTCAATCCGGCCACTGCAACATCCCGCCGATCAACGAATTGCGGCCCGCTACAGGTTAGGGCGTTTGCCGCTGACGCAGCAACAATGTGCCCGGTTCCGCAAAATTTCGGCTGGCTTGCGGCGAGAATCTGAAGACATGCGGCCAGCCAGGATCCAGGTGGGCGATCTCTGGTTCGATGCGCTGACCGAGGACGAGGTCGTCGACGTCGTGCGCAAGGCCTGGGCCGCGGACCAAGGCGGCTCGATCGTCCCGGTGAATGTCGACGTGGCCCGGGCGGCCAGCCGAGACGGCGCGCTCGGCGACCTCATCGCGCGGGCGTCCCTGGTCGTCGCCGACGGGATGCCTCTGGTGTGGGCGGCGCGGATACAGGGCGAGAAGCTGCCCGAGCGGGTCGCGGGCTCCTCGCTAATATCCGCGCTCTGCGCGGCGGCGGCCGCCGACGGGAAATCGGTCTACCTGTTCGGCGGCGCCGACGGGGTGCCGCAGAAGGCCGCCGAGGCGCTCGCCGCCCGGTTCGCCGGCTTACGCATCGCGGGCACGCAGTCACCGGAGTTCGGCTTCGACCGGACCGAGGGCGGAGCGCGGGAGGCGATCTCCGCCGTCGCGGCCGCCGCACCCGATCTGGTGTTTGTCGGCTTGGGCTTTCCCAGGCAGGAGCGCCTCATCGAACAACTGCGGCAGGAACTGCCCACTGCGTGGTGCCTGGCCTGCGGCGGCGGCATCCCGATGGCCGCGGGAGTGGTCCGTCGGGCCTCTCCGGTGATGCAGCGCCTGGGCTTCGAGTGGTTGCACCGGTTACTGCAGGAGCCGCGGCGGCTGGCGGGCAGGTATCTGCGCGACGATCTGCCGTTCGCGCTCGCGCTGGTGACTCGGTCTGCGGCCCAACGGTTTAGGCGAGGATGAGCCGTACGGCCGCGGCGAGGTCGTCGACCACGACGTCGGCGTTCGCCACTTCCCCACGGCCGGGGCGCAGCAGGACGGTCGCCGCGCCGGCGGCCCGGCCCGCCAGCACGTCGGCGTCGCTGTCGCCGATCATCACCGACTCGGCCAGGTCGAAATCGTGTTCCCGTGCCGCGCGGAACAGCATGCCGCCCAGCGGTTTTCGGCAATCACAGCTATCCGCCGCGTGCGGGCAATGGTAGGCGGCGTCGAGCCGGGCGCCTTCGGCCGCTAGGAGTTCTTGCAGACGATTCTGGATGGCGTCGAAACATGCCGGGTCAGCGGACGGTTCGGACAGCCAACGCTGGTTGGTCACCAGGACGGTACGTATACCGGCCGCGTTGAGTGCGGCCAGTGCCTTGGCCGCGCCGGGCAGCAGCACCAATTCCGCCGGCGATCGAATGTATTCGCCCTCGGCGGCCTTGACGTTGATCGTCCCGTCCCGGTCCAGGAAGACGGTGCGCACGTGCCGCAGGTCCATCGTCAGGACGGCCTCACGCGGGTCGCGAAAACAGTGCCGCCTCAACCATTTCGCAAATCGTGTGACCCAAGTGCAGGCATGCCTCCTGGATCCGGCCGGTGTCGTCACTCGGTACCCGGATACAGATGTCGGCCAGGCCGGCCACCTTCCCACCCCGCGCCCCGGTGAGGACCACGGTCGTCATCCCGGCCTGGCCGGCCGCCTCGAGCGCGCGCACGACGTTCGGTGAGTTGCCCGACGTGCTGAGCCCGACGACCACATCTCCCGGGCGGCCGGCGGCGAGCACCTGACGGGTGAACACCTCGTCGTAGGAGTAGTCGTTACCGATCGCCGTCATCGCCGCCGTGGCGTCGGGGAGGCTGAGGGCCGCAAGGCCCGGGCGGTCAAAAGCGAAGCGGCCCATGAGTTCTGCGGCAAGATGGCCGGCGTCTTGCGCCGACCCGCCGTTGCCGAAGAAGATCACCTTGCCGCCGGAGCGCAGGGAATCGATCATCGCCCGCGCCACCTCGACGGTCTGCGCCGCGAACTCCCCGTCCAGCATCTGCCGCTTGACCGCGATCGTGTCGGCCAATCTCTCCTGAACTGTCGCCGCGCTGGGCGGGACGACATCCGACATGCTCATGCCAGCCATGTGGTCAATCCCTTGCTCTCGAAGGCGAATTCGGTGATGGTGGCCCCGGCGGACTCGAGCGTTTCGATGAGGCGATGCTTTTTGGCGAAGTCGCAGAACAGCAGGATGTAGCCGCCACCGCCCGCGCCGGTGATCTTGCCGCCCAGTGCACCGTTTTTCAGGGCGAGGTCGTAGAGCTCGTCGATGCGCTCGTTGGTGATGTAGGGCGACATGCGTTTCTTCTGGGTCCAGGCTTCCCCGAGCAGCGCGCCGAAATCGGTGAGCTTGCCCGTCAGCAATGCGGCCTTCATGGTGACGGCGAGTTCTTTCTGGGCGCGTAGTCCCGCGAGCGTGTCGTCGGCACCCGTTGTGGCGCGGCGTGTTTGGTCGTCGATCACTCGCGCGGAGTCGCGCGTGATGCCGGTGAAGCACAGCAGCAGGCTCAGCTCGAGCTCGTAGGCGATCTCGTCGCGGATGCGCAACGGATTGACGATCACCCGATCGGTGAACTCGATGAAGTTGAATCCGCCGAACGTCGCAGCGTACATGTCCTGCATGCCGCCGGTGATGCCCAGGTCTTCGCGTTCGATGGCGCAGGCCAGTTGGGCGGTTTCGTATTCGCCCATCGGAACGCCGTAGTGCTCGGCGAGCATGCCGGTGAGCGCCACCATCATCGTCGACGAGGAGCCCAGCCCCGAGCCGGGCGGAGCGCTTGAGCGCAGCACCATGTCGTAGCCGTCCGTGCCGTCGCGGCCGAACCGCCGCACCGCGGCCTTGATCAGATCGAGGCTGCCGTCGTAGAGGATCTCGCTGTCGAGGCTCATCTCGGTGGTGGTCTTGAAGTCCACCGACTCGACGGTGACGACACGATCGGTGCGCGGGGTCAGGGATCCCTGCGCGTAGCGGTCGATGGTCGCCGATAGGACGCAGCCGCCTTCGGTCGCCGGGAACGGTGGCACATCGGTGCCGCCTCCGGCGAACGAGATCCGCAACGGCGCCCGGGCGCGGATTCGAGGACCTGCCATGGACATCCTCTTTCGACGCGGTTCGCCCAGCGGTTGCTGCGAGTCACTGTCCACGAGGTACGCGTTCATCACAACCACCTCACGAACAGTTCATGCCGGCGTGCCAAAACACCGGTTTGCCACGAAGGAACCGGCACAGAGTATCAACGAACCCGCAGGTGCGTTGCGCTTTTGCCGGACTCGGGCCCTCAGGCGTACTGGTTTGCCGGGGGGTTCACCGGCGTGATCGTGACGGCCCGCAACGTCGGGATCGGCGGCGTGTGCGGCTGCCGAACCGCGGGGGTCACCTCGCCCTCGACCCGCACCCAGGTGTTGTCGGGGAACTTTGTGGCGGCGCCGCCGTCGTGGTCGCGCAGATGGATCCGCGCGAGTTGGGCGTCGGCGGCGCAGCAGATGATGACGATGCGGGCAAGGTCGACGCCGCCCGGTTCGTTGAGGACAAAACCGGTCACCGTGATCAGCCGGTTGGTCAACGAACCCGAGCTGTCGTTGGCCGCGCGCATCACCACGTCGGGCAGCGAGACGTCGGGGGCTCGTCCGGCCGGTAGCGGCGGAAACGCATGGCGCAGAACGTCATTGGATACGTTCGTCACCCGGGTGGCGGCCGGCGGCCGCAACGGCGGTGGCGTGACGAAGATCAGGACGACGATTGGCACGACGAGCAGCCACACTACGCCGGTGCGGTGGGAATGCCCGTCTGCGTCATGTGTGGGGCCGCCACGTCTGATGTCGCCGATGATCGCCACGAGCGCGAACCCAATCGTGAGGACGGCGGTGATGGCCAGCCAGGGCAGCAGCGACGGCTTCACGTAGCGGGTGAACGCGCCGGTGAGTGTGATCATCCCGATGCTCAGGCCCACCAGCAGCAGGATGGTGTTCTCGGTTTCGCGTCTCATGCCGATGCGCCGAGGAGGATTACGCCGATTATGGTGGCCGCCGCGACGGCGACCACCAGCGTGGCGGGGGCGAACCGGGCGGCGAACGCCCGCCCGAACATGCCGGACTGCATCGCGAGCAGCTTGACGTCGACGGCCGGGCCCACCACCAGGAACACCAGCCGCGGGACCAGGGGAACCATGGTCAGGCTCGAGGCCACGAACGCGTCGGCCTCCGAGCACACCGCCAGCGCCACCGCCAACGCGGCCATCACGATGACGCCGAGGATCAAGTGCGCGCCCACGTGCTCGAAGATCCGCGGCGGGACCGCAACGTGTAATGCCGCGGCGGCGGCCGCTCCGATGACCAGGTAGGCCGCCGCCTGCAGAAAGTCATGCCGGGCGACTTCGCTGAATTGGTGCCACCTGGATCCCGAGGTGTGCGTCGAGTTCGGCGGTAGCCGGCGGGTGATCCAGTCGGTGCGGCCCCACCGCGTCCACACCAACCCCATCACGAGGGCGGTCAACAACGACGCGCCCACCCGCGCGATCACCATTTTCGGCTGACCGGGAAACGCGACGGCCGTCGCGCCCACCACGACCGGATTGATGGCCGGGGCGGCGAGCATGAACGTCAGCGCCGCCGCTCCCGCCGCGCCGCCGTCGCCGAACAGGCGTCGGGCCACCGGGACCGACCCGCATTCGCATCCGGGCAGCGCGGCCCCGGCCAAACCGGCGGCGACAACCGCCGAGGCGGGACGGCGGGGCAGCCAGCGCACCAGCCGCTCGGGCGGCACGAACACCGCGATCAATCCGCTGACCAGAACTCCCAAGCCCAGAAAGGGCAGCGCCTGGACGAAGACTCCGCAGAAGACGGTGCCCGCGGTGGCCAACGTGTCGCTGCGCGCGACGTTGGCGCGCAGCCACGTCCCGGCGATAGCGAACGCCACGAGGCCGAGGACCAGAACTTCCATGGACCCGACGCGCAGAACGCGCGCGGCGCTCATCGGGTCCACCCGGGCACGAACATCACGATGTAAGTCATGGAATGAAAATGATTATCACTTGCCACCGGGGCTTCGCCGCACCCGGGCGTAGTACGAGGAGATCGGACGAGCCACGGCGATTCGGACCGTAGCGAATTGATCCCGAAAAATGAGTACTGCCAACGTTATTCGCGTGGTGCAGACGGGCTTGCCCACCTCTGTCGCGGCATTTGGTATATCGGTCGTGGTGGCTGACCATTGGTGGGCCACCTGCCCCCACCCTCGGTCCACGTGCCGCAGGTGAAGCAGGACGTCGTCCACCTATTGCGAAATCGCTTCAACACCGACGACCAATTCAAGGACCTTTGATTTACGCTCGCACTATTTTGCCGAGAAGAGAATTTCAATTTAAGCGGAGATAGACCGCATTCTTCGGACTCTCTCGCATCTCAACTCTGGCAATGCGGACACGGTCCGCGGTCTCGCGCTTGAGAATGACGGACACCGTGTCGGCGACCCACTTGGCTGAGCCCTCCAAACTTGTGTCCGGCATGACCTTGACATTAGCCGCACCATCCTGCTCTAACTCCATCAATTTATTGCAGAGTGGATCATCGCGCGCCACGAGTAGGGTGTGATCGAACTGTTGTTCAAGAACTTGTTGAATCGATTTCATCGCAGAGAAATCGATAACAACTCCCGAAGCATCAAGGGCATTGGCAGTGAACTCAATTTCAACGCTCCTCGCGTATCCATGCAGTACCCGCAGACGATCTGTGCCACGCCAATTCCTGTGAACGCACGAAAGGTCGTCCCACCGCTTCCTCGCCGTATATACACTAGGGTGGTCCCAAGAACCAACCGTTGCGTCGGTCACGAGACGATATTAGCTGCTAAAGAGAGTTACGCAACCACCGCGAATTTGATTATGGCGATCTTGCCAGCAGGCCAGTTTCATGGCTGGTTTCCTGCACACACAGAGGTCGACCGCACTACACCAATCCTGGCCGCCTGAGTGCTACGGCCCTAGGTGTCCCCCGCGTCTACAGGTCCCTTCGCTACCGTCGATTCACTTGACGCCGCGCTCGGCAGGTCGGATGAGAGGACCGACAAAAGACTTTCTGATTAGTGTTGGAAAGGGTAGCGGGTTGGAAGTCGGCCTCGGGCGAGACACTTCAGCAGCGAAGCCCTCGCACCGTGAGCCGAAAGCTTGCCGGCTTCCCCCAGGCAACGACATCACCGCAGACCTAGCCTTTACTCGCCAAGTGGTCAGGGTGCCGCTGGTCACCGGCGTCAAAGCATTCCCGAACCACGCTGGCACCCCAACAACGTGGCTTCGGTACGGTGCGGACAGGGCTCGCGACGGAGGTGAAGCGGTCGCGGACGCGGCGAGGATTGTGAATTTCCTTCAAACTTCATCTCAAGGGCGTGATACTAGGCACGTGCCCCAAAGTAACTGCCGTGCCAGTTGGGTGTCCACAGCTATTCGTTTGCGTATTAGGGAGCTTCTCTGGCGCATTAGGAAGCTGCTCCACATGAGCAACTACTGGGACGAGCCGTTACCCATCGCAATACTCCCTCCTCCCAACGACCCCCTAACGGGGGCACAGATCGATGAACTTTGGATAATGTTCAGCGGAATAGCGAAGCACTGGCGACTTCTCGAGGACCCGAGTGATATTGAACGTCGGCGGAGTTGGGATGTCGAACTGCTGCGCAGTCGTTGGCTCGACATGCTCGAGGCAAGAAGCTCCGGGACGCCTGACTACCGCGGCGAATACCTCAACGCCGAGTGCGTGTTCAAGGCGCTGGCCAAGAAGCTCGGCGGCCAAGATAAAGCGATAGCAAAAATCTACGGGGACACGAAGGTCACGGAGGTGAGTCAGGCCACGACTCGATTGGCTCATGCCAAGTTCTATGTGGCCAACGACTTCATCACTTGTTTTGTCGTCACCGGAGGGTTCCGACGTTTCGTGAAGGATGCCCGAAACTACACGGGCTTCATGGGTGGCTCGCGGTTCCGCGAGTGGCCTCCTGTCAGGACAGGAGCTGGAAATTGAGCCGCGACTACGATTACGTGATCGTAGGCAGCGGCATTGCAGCGACGCTCGTTTGTGATCGCCTGCTGGAGGCCGATCCGCTGGTATCGATTCTCGTCCTCGAAGCCGGCGAGCGCATTCCGTCACGCGACCGCCGAAGCTGGTGGGACCTAGTCCTTGGCCGCAGGACCCCCTACTCCGGAACGTATGACGTCGACACCGACGACGACGGCTCGGACCAAGAGAGTTTCTCTACCGGCAACACACCCTGGATCTTCCGGGAATCGCGAGTTCGCGCATACGGCGGCTCCACCATGCACTGGGGTGGTTGGTCATTACGGTTCAAGGAAGAAGATTTCAGATGTCGCACGAACACAGGACGAGGGGCTGACTGGCCGTTCGACTACGACACACTCGAGCCCTGGTACGGGCTCGCGGAGCAAGTGCTCGCAGTCGGTGGAGACGACAGTGACAAAGAAGGGCCGAGGCGCGGCTGCAACTACCCCCTTCCGCCCTACGTATGGACTGCTCACGAATCGAAGTTAGCCAGCGCTTTCGGGGAAATCGGCCTCACGCCCGCGCACATGCCAATTGCACGCTTCAAGCGCTGCATGACGACGGGTACCTGCAAGTATTGCCCTATAAGTGCGCGGTACTCGGCGCAAGACCACATGGATACCTTGCTGTTCGAGTCCGCGCACCGCAATTTCGTGCTCAAGACTAATTCGCCAGTCAGGCGCATCGTTGCCGAGCGCAATCGCGTACAAGGAGTTGAGTACCTCAACTTGTCGACCGGCGAGCGGAGCACTGCCTACGCAAACAACGTGATCGTTTGCGCCGGCACATATGAATCGACCAAACTACTCCTCGCGTCAGTATCGCCCGAATGGCCGACGGGACTCGGCAATCGCTATGACCAGGTCGGACGTCATATAGTCACACACCTGCTTTTCAGCGTCGAGGGCAAGCGCAAAGATAATTCCGATCGGCTCTTCCAGGAGTACGACTTCCCGACGCTCATGTCGCGCAGTTGGGACACGGAGGGACGGCAGGCGGAGGGCAAGATGTTCGTCTTTAACAACCGTTCCTTACCTAAATTCGAATTCGAGAAACATATGATCAACTGCAGGACACGCGACGACATCGACAAGATTCTCACAGGAGAGAGTCGAGCGGGGCTGAGCGCGTTTATCGAAGAATTCGGCGACCCTCAGAATCGACTGACGCTGGCGCCTGGTATCGGGAAGTTCGGCCTGCCCAAGACACGGATCAATTTCTCACGACGTGAACCACCGGAATTTTTCAACAGGGTTAGGCGCGCGCAAGACGAGCTCTTTCGATGTCTTAAAAAGCTCGACTACCAACGGGAAGAAACCCGCCTGGAATACCCCCGAGGTGATCACGCTTCCGGCACGTGTCGGATGGGGCACAGTCCCGACTCGAGCGTGACCAACGCGGATCTTGCAGTGCACGACATCGACAATCTCTTCGTATGTTCGAACGCCGTGCTGCCGAATGCTGCCGCGGTCAATCCGACGTTGACTCTGGCAGCCCTTGCCCTGAGGCTAGGCTCGCATCTCGGCCAAAGCGGGCTCCAATGAACAACGAAATCGATTTCGACATCGGCGACCTCACTGAACGGCTCAAAGCACATGTGAGTCACCCCGACCGCGACACTACTGGGCTCGAAGGAATCCAGTTTTCTAGAATTGAGCCAACGTTTCCGTTGCAAATCCAGTACGCCCAATTTGGCGGGGCTCCGGGCTCGGTGCCAATACCCGAGGATCCATACCCGCCTTTACTCAAAAAATCGCTGCGCAGTGCTGTGCAGATCGAATTTGTGACGATCCCGCTGTACCTCACGGCGCTATGGTCAATCATCGACCAAGCCCACCCAGTCGCGAAGTCGATGCGGGCGGTGGTCCACGAAGAGATGCTTCATCTGGCTTTGCTTTGCAATCTACTCTCCGCGCTTGGGGAAAGACCGGTACTGACCGGTGCGGTAGTTCCGCAATTTCCCCGACGATTACCGGGCGACGTACATCCCGAGCTCGAATTACAGCTTTTGGGGTATGGACCTGACGCGCTCAAGACGTTCATGGAGATCGAACGTCCGGAGGTGCCCACTCGCATCAAAGATGAGCCCCTGGAAACATTTCCCGTTGAGGGTGACAAAACGATTGGGGCCTTCTATTCAACTCTTATCGCGTCCATCAAAGACAAGCCGCTAAAACTCAATCCGAAATGGCAAATCGCGGGACCATTCGCGTGGCTCGTAATGACGGATCTCAATGACGTCGAAGAAGCACTGACTCTCATCATGGAGCAAGGCGAAGGTGCTACCGGCGGCGTCCCTTATAGGCGAGGCCCGCAGTATCTCTCTCATTACTACCGTTTTAAATCACTCGCGATGCTTACCGAACTCGTCTGGGATGAAGAGAATAAAGAACTATGCAAAGCACGTCCGATTCCGGCGCCGCCGGTTTTTACGCTCGCACCAGCGTCACCAAACGGATATGGACTCGCAGCGCCCCAGGAGGTGCGCAAAGCGAGCGAGAAGTTTGAAGCGACGTATTCGCAGATGTTGCGATTCCTGGAGGGGAGCTGGCTCGAGGGTGGCGACAAGTCTTTCATGAGGGCTCTCGAGCTGATGTTTGACCTGGGCTCACTCGCGCAAACGATAATGCACATCGGCACTCCCGACGGACGAGGCTATTGCCCGAGTTTCCGCTACTGTCCCTGACCAGTGCGGGCCAAGCAAATTGGCATAAGTTGCTGGGGCACTACAGCACCGGAAGAGCGTCTGCGCGGCTCTACTCTGTTCGCTCGTAGATGGAGCGGAGCGGATATAATTTGCCGTCGGCGTGATAGCCGAATGGAGGGTTGACAACAAGCTGGCACGCCTCCGCTCGATAATCCTGGGCCGTCTTAGATCTAAAGTAAAGAGACCGGCTATCTGGATCTCATCCATACGCACAATTCCCAGATGGCCTAGTTGCAAAAGGTGAGTCACTCGTCTTCATCCAGCATCCCAGTGAGCATTCTCCAGCGGCTTCGAACCCCTGACCTACTCGCTGCGAACGAGTCGATCTGGGCGTTTGCACTGTCAAGCTCTGTTGGCTGTCGGAGAAACCGACAGATGACTGGTTGTTTGTGTTGGTTTCCTAAAGTCTCGGGAAGCGCTACTGCGTAGTGGCTGCGTATTGGCTTGTCGGCTGCCGATCCGCAGTGCGCCGAGTTCGTCACCTCGGCCCATATCGGTATGCGCATCGTCCGCCGGGCCCGAGGATGCGGCACAGCACTCAATTACGTGGTTCGGCCGGCAGGCCCACTGAAGCCCGAGACACGCCGCGTCACGACATGCGGCGAGAGACACCCGAACGGTCGGTAACGTCCTACCGTGTAAAGGTTGATATTCGCTCCGATGCCTATGGCGAGCTCATGCAGCGCGAGCGAGGGTACCCTTCCGAGATGTCCCTGCGGTTCCCTGGGTCCGAAAGGAAACCCCGTGCGAATTGAGTCCGTCCGAGAGCTCAAGGCCGAACTTGTTGGGCCTACCCCACGACCGGGCGGTCTGCTTCCTCAGCAAGCGCCGATAGTCAGTGTGGCCGCGGAGCGGACGGCCGACGTAGGACGCGTCCAGCCGGGCATTGCACTCGGTGTCGCGCGAGGCAAGGCAGCAAATGACTATCGCTTAGCAGTACGTATCCAGCATCGAGACTTTCTTTCCGGGAGCCGAGTCAACGCGATCCTAGAAGCGGCAAAAGGAGAGGCCGACGTCCAATATGTTGGTCTGCTGTCCAAGCAGCCAAGTGGAGTCGAAACGCGATACAGACGTCGCGTCCGTCCAATACAGCCAGGCTTTTCAGTAGGTCACTACGCCATCACAGCGGGCACACTCGGCGCGATCGTTCGAATGCGCGCAGATTCTCGACCGAGGATTCTGTCAAACAACCATGTCTTGGCAGACGAGAACCGGGGGGATGTTGGTGATCCAATACTGCAGCCAGGATCTCTCGACGGAGGGACACCTGAGAAGGATCGGGTGGCGGCTCTGGAGGACTTCGTTCACTTGCATCCGAGCCGGGCAAATGTCGCCGATGCCGCCGTCGCGCTGATCGACGACGGCGTCAAGTTCAAGTCGACTTTTCCGACACTCGGAAGTATCAGTGGACTTGCCGACGTTGAGACTGTGGAGGATGTTGTAAAGGTGGGGCGAACGACCGGATTGACGCATGGACGCATCACTGCCATCGAAGTTGACGACGTGGTGGTGAGCTTCTCGACTGGACTGATGCGCTTCGACGGTCAGATCGAGATTTCTGGTACCGACGGTTGCCCGTTCAGCGAGGGTGGAGACTCAGGCTCGCTAGTCATCGACTCAGCCTCTCGTTCAGGTGTTGGACTCCTCTTTGCCGGTAGTGAGTACGGCGGACCAGACGGGGTTGGTGTGACTTACGCGAATCCGCTGGGAGTTGTGTTTGGACAGTTGTCAATCGAGAGCCTGTGGTGATTGCCGTGGCCGCAGAAATTACTCAGGCACGCGCCGTCAAAGACAAACTTGGCGAGCGGCTGGCCTCGGTCAGCGAAGTAAACGGCATCGGGCTGATGCGTCACGACGGAGGCTGGGCAGTGAAAGTGAATCTACTGCTGCCCGTCTCAGGCCTAGCTATCCCTCACCGCATTGATGGCGTAGACGTATTTACCGATGTGGTCGGGCGAATCAAAGCTCATTAGCCGGCTCTAATACACGGCATCTCTCGTTAGTTGACGTACGGTTGGAGGCTGTGAAGGTGGGGCAGGGCGATCTACTCCGTGAGTACGGCGGACTCAGCCCGGCAACTACCCTCGACGCTGATTCACCGCTCATGCCAGCAGGCCGTCGCCGCGCATCAACCGCCCGTTCCACGCACCGCTTGCGTGCCTTGCCGCACGATCAACCTGTCTCTGACCTCATAACCGTCACAGACCCCGTAATCGGCTTCGGTGACCTCTTGTTGCCCGAATCAACGCGCCGCTTATTCGGCGAGGTTCATCTGGAGATGCGGAGGGAGGATTTCCTCGTCCATCACGGCGTTAGCCCACGACGGCGGTTCCTCCTGGTGGGCCCGCCCGGCACCGGTAAGTCAGCAACCGCCGAGGCATTAGCCGATGAACTTGGTCGCCGGTTGGCCACGGTGAACCTAAGCAGCCTTGTCTCATCGCTTTTAGGTGACACAGCTCGTAACCTTGCTGCAATTTTCGCGATCGCGTCGCAGGAGAATTTCGTCGTGCTATTCGATGAGTTCGATGCCATCGGAACAGAACGTTCGGAAGGCACCGATCACGGTGAGCTTCGCCGCGTCGTAACGACGTTCTTGCAGCAGATCGATGCATTCGTCGGCCCCAGTGTGCTTGTCGCTGCAACGAATCATCCCGCACTGCTTGACCTCGCCGCTTGGCGCCGCTTCGACGAAGTGATCCCGTACAACCCTCCGAACGTCCATGACATTCGCGCACTACTTCGCCTCAAATTGCGATCAATACCTCGTGAGCGAGGCTTAGATGTCGAGGCTGTTGCCGCCGCATGCCGCGGGCTCACTCATGCAGATGTGAGCGCAATCGTGACCAACGCTTACCGGCGTCACCTGCTATTCCAACCGGATAGCCCATTGACCACAAACGAATTGTTGGTCGCCGCCAACCTTGCTAATAAGCGAGCCGCCGCCGCCAATGCCAGTACCTGATCACATCCAGATGGCGCGCGTGCCTCGCCCTGCACAAGCGCGCCGCAAAATTAAGCGCTACGTACCACGGAGTCCGCACTATACCGCCGCAGCCCATGCGCACAAATTGGAAGACGATGCGCGGCAATCGATCGACGCCCTGCGGGCTCGCCAGACGGAGCGCCCCGATTTCGACCCCAAATTGATGTTGCGGTTCAAACTGAACCGGAGAATCGCTGATGAGGCGTGGCGTCCGGCTGGACTCACGCTGTTGGACTCAAGCGACCGGCACGCCGCAGTCGCCTTCGCTGCCCGAACAGATCTCCAGCGCTTTCTTGACCGTCTAAACCAGTATGCGGCAGGCCCTCGCGAACGCCCACCAGACAAGCCCGCTGGTCCAGAACAAGACGAAGAGCTGCCGGCTCTGTACGAGGACTTCTTCGACGCAATTGACGAGTTTCGAACACTCGAACCCGCCGATCGAGTCAGCGACCGTCTTACGGAAGTTCTAGACGAAGCGCCTGACGCGATTCATGAATACGACGTAGAACTGTGGTTCCACTCCGATCCCGCGGTCCGCGAAGACTGGCTTGATGAAGCAAGGTCGAGAGTTCGCGCCCTGGGCGGCACGTGGGTCGATGACTACGTCGGAGTCCGCGCTGCGGTGGTACTCGCTCGCGTACGCGGAAACCGAGATGTTGCGTTGGGCGTTGCTGAACTTGACCAGGTAAGCCTTGTAGATGCGATCCCCGCCCCCAGGCTGAGACCCGACGAACTCGCCACCCTTCAAGACGTCGGCTCGTTGCCCGACGACCTTCCCAGCCCGCCCGAAGACGCGCCCGTTGTCGGGATGATCGACACTGGTGTGAGGGCGGGCCACCCCCTGATTCGTCCGGCAATAGTTGACGTGGCTGCGCTGGATCCAGCCTTCGGCAATCAGGGGGAGGACGCCCACGGACACGGAACGGCTGTTGCCGGACTACTGCTTTTCGGCGACGTGCTCACCGCTGTTAGGCATGGCGAGGTTCAAGCCCCGTTCTGGCTCGCTAGTGTCCGTGTACTTGATGACGAAGGCCGTCCGCCGTCTAATCGCAGTTGGATTGCATCGATCGCCGAGGCGATCGTTTACCTAGCTGAAGAGTTGGAATGCCGGGTCATCAACCTGTCCTTCGGAGATAGCGACTCGCCATATAGGGGCGGCAAATCAACGCCTCTCGCAGCGGAACTCGATACCTTGGCCCGGCGCTATCGGTTACTGCTCGTCGTGTCGGCTGGCAATATTGAACCGCACCAACTCATTCCCGCAGCCACAATCCTCGCCACTTGGCCGCTGT
Organism: Mycobacterium sp. SP-6446; assembly: GCF_001954045.1. Taxonomy (NCBI): domain Bacteria; kingdom Bacillati; phylum Actinomycetota; class Actinomycetes; order Mycobacteriales; family Mycobacteriaceae; genus Mycobacterium; species Mycobacterium sp. SP-6446. The sequence continues at coordinate 104,080 of NZ_MBEM01000124.1, forward strand.
ACCTGACCGACGCCGGCCACCAGATCATCGATCCAGCACAGAGCGCACTTGCGTTGACGGTGGGCGCAATCGTGGATGTAGACGGTCTGACGCCGATGTCGGAAGGGACGACTCTTGGCCGAGTAGCCGTTGGCCGAGCGCCTGGACCAGCTCCGTACACGCGGAGCGGACCCGGCGTGCGAGATGCGATAAAGCCAGAAGTCGTAGCTCAGGGTGGGAACTGGGTGTTCGACCAAGCGACAGGTGTCCTCATGTCGGATCCTGCCGTTGAAATTGTCTCGACTTCAGCTCGCTTTCCGAGCGCTCTATTCGGGACGTCCGTCGGTACTAGCCTGGCCGCGCCCGCAGTCGCACACCTTGCCGGGCGTTTGCAGGCGACCTATCCCAGCCTGTCCGCGAACGCGATACGAGCGCTTATCGGTCAAAGTGCCGTACACGACGAGGCTTTACTTGGCCATCTCGAGCTGTTCGACGAGCAAGAGAAAGTCGCGAACTCACTGTGTGGATACGGAGAGCCGAGCTGGGAGCGAGCGGGCATATCCACCTCCAATCGTGTTGTCCTGTACGCGGAAGACACTGTCCGCCCAGATTCATTCCATGTGTATCGACTGCCAATGACTCAATGCTTTACTGACATTCCAGGACCGCGGGCGCTCACTGTTGCCTTGGCCTTTGACCCACCTGTGCGGCACCGCCGGTTTGATTACCTGGCGTACGAAATGGACTTTATCGTGGTGCGCGGCGTCCGTGTCGTCGACTTGTTTGAAATCGCCGCGGCCGGCATAGAAGACCCCGAAGGCGGCAAACTCGGCGACTACGAAATCAAACTTCGCCCTACGCGGACCGCACGGAGCAAGGGCACCTTGCAAGTAGGCTCGATTAAGTGGTCAAGCCGGCCTCAAGAGAAGTTCCATGACGACTGGTTCGTAGTCGTACGCAGTTTGAATAAGTGGATCGACCCAGATTCTCCGCCACAGCCCTACGCCATTACTGCGACACTCCCAGTTGAGCGAGGCGAGAACCTATACGCCGAGCTGCAGACTGAGGTTCGCATCGAACTCGAAGCCCGCGCTCGCGTCCAGTTCTAGTGCTTCAGCTTTCGTCGGTCGCTACGCGACCGCGCCACCCGAAGCAACGTGAACTGCGGTTCCGTCATAGTCCGCCCTGGGTAACCCTGCGGGCAGGCGCCGTTGCTGACGGAAACAAACGGACTACCGGTATGCGCGGCGGCGTCTTGCGCAACTCGAAGTGGCCGCGTGCGGGCGTTCGACCCGGCGGTGCAGAAGTGCCAGAAAGCCGACGGCGTGTTCCCGTCGATCACGCCGATTGCTTGCGATATACGGCGGCCAGTCTGGCGATCAGCACCGTCGCCAACGTGAAGGCCGTCCAGCGATGCTCGGACACGCCAAGGCGTCAATGCCGCTCAGGTTTACGTGGACCTCTTCGACGAGCACTTAGACGAGGTTGCCGACCGCTCGATGCTGCGATCAAATCCGCTGCGTGCCCGGGAGTCTCGCGAGTTGTCACGCATCCAGGAGATGGCAGGTGTTAGCACACCGGCGATGGATGCCCGACACCTATTGACGCTCGACATGGATATCATCCGCCTTGGCGACTATCTCGGCAGCGCGGTTTACTGTGGTGATAACTTTGATCCGTTTCCGCTCGTTCCCGAGATCTTTCGCGGACTTCGTCAGCTCTGCTTGTTCGTCTTGATCAGCTTTGAGTGCGTTTAACGTCTGCCGGAGCACTTCCACCCTGATGTCGGCCTCCGCGCGTTGCACCCGTAAATCCTGAACCCGCCCGTAGAGGTTCGCGATCGCGAAGGCGGCCGATGTGGTTGCAGCGGTGATACTGCTGAAAACGATGTAGAAGGGCGAGTTGTAGCTGAGGCGCTCGACACGAAACCCGTCGGTCATGCCAGCACCCGCGTCCAGTGCGGAAGCGATCGAGCTGATGCCAGAACCTCCACGAAGGACCCGCGTGGACGCGCCGACGGTCAGTAGCGCTGATGACCGTCCAGGCGCTGGCCACTCGGTCTTCAAGAATGTCGGGGATTTCTGCGTCCCACTGCGTACCGGAGCGAACCGCCAAGGTAGTCGGCGAACACAACGACCACGCTCACATGGCCACATCACGTTGTGGAGCTAAGGGGATTCGAACCCCTGACCTACTCGATGCGAACGAGTCGCGCTACCAACTGCGCCATAGCCCCTGATCGCTAGCAGGCTACCAGTTCCGGGGCAGCGCCAGCACCGCCAGGGACTACTCGCCGACGGCTCGCGGCAAGTCCCTGGGCCACCCGTAGTTCCGCATGGGCATCGCGTAGTCGAGGTGCTCGAAGATCGGGTCCTCGTCGTCGATCTCCAAGACCACCGCACCCGGGCGCCGCAACCGCGAGGGCACCACGTCGTACTCACGCTCGTATGCGTTCTCCACGCCCAGCCGCGCGCGGGCCATCCGCTGCATCCGGCGCCGACGCACCTTCTCCTCGATGCGGGTTTGCCGGCGCAGATAGCCGAGGTAAAGCACCGTCACCCCGGTGGCGCTGCCGCACACCCACCACGCGGTCGGCGACACCTTGAACGCGGCCGTCGCCGAGCCGACCAACACGACCGCCATCACCATCAGCACGCGCTTGCGGAAAGCGTATTTGCGGGCGCTGACCGCTGCGGCGGTCTTGGAGTCGTATCGACGCTGCCGGCGTAAGCCCGGGGATGCGACGGCCGCCCGCGCTTCCGCGTCGTCTTCGGGATCCTCTTCCGGCTCCAATCCAGAAGAGTCGTCGACGTATTCGTAGCGGTCGTCCTGCTCGTCGTCGTCGGCCTCTTCATCCTCGGCGTCGGCCTCGTCGACGGCATCGGCCTCGTCGGCAGCGCTGGCGCCGGCCGGAAGGGCACCCGAATCTTCGATGACGTCGACATCCAGGTAGTCGGGCTCGGCCTCCTCGGCGACCTCGACCTTCAGGACGACCGGGCGTGCATCCGGGAACTCTTCAGTCTCCGCGTCCTCGTCGTCGGCGAAGTCGTCGTCAGCGACGTTTTCCTCCGGCTTCCAATCGGGGTCGCTGCGATGACCCGAAGCCGGACCCGTGCGTTTGAGCAGACGGGATCCGGCACCGTTGAGCACCCGCGTCGCCAACGCGACGTCGCTGGTGCGGCGCACAGCGTCGCGTTTGCTGATGAGCATCGGCACCAAAACGAACAGCCACAGCACCACGAGCGAGATCCACAGCAACGATTGCGGGATGCTTGGCATGATGACCTGCTCCTTCTGGCCTGGATCCCCCGCGAGGCTCATCGGCGGCCTGCGCGGCCGGGTCCCAGCGACCAGCACAATTACACACCTGTAATTTGCCCCCTACAAGCACCAAACGTCACTCGTGTCGCGCTAGCCACAACCCCAAAGCAGCCGCGAACGCCGGATTACGCCCAACTCGCGTGCCCCGAGCGGACCAGGGTGGAGGCCACCGACCCGTACACCTCTTCGATGGTGATCGCCATCAACAAGTGGTCGCGCCACGCGCGGTCCACCTCCAGATAGCGGCGCAGCAAACCCTCTTCCCGGAACCCGACCTTGGCCAGCACGGCCCGGCTCGCGGCGTTCTCCGGACGCACGGTGGCCTCCACCCGATGCAACATGACCGGCCCGAAGCAGTGGTCGAGACCCAGCGCCAACGCCGCGGTGGCCACCCCGCCTCCGGTCGCCGATCGCGGCACCCAGTAGCCGATCCACGCCGAGCGCAGCGCGCCGTGCGTGACGTTGCCGATGGTCAGCTGTCCGCAGAACCGCCCGTCGAGCTCGATCACGTACGGCAGCATGCGCCCCTTGCGGGCCTCCGAGCGCAGGCCGGAACACAGCGCGGGCCACGCCGATACCGCGTGCCGGGTCGCCCAATCGCCGTCCGCGCTGGGCTCCCACGGCTCCAGGTGCGCGCGGTCGGCCAACCGGATGCGGCTCCACTGCACGCCGTCGCGCATCCGCACCGCACGCAAGCGGACCACGCCCGCGGCTACCCGCAGCGGCCCAACGTCCAAGGGCCAACCGGGATGCCGGGCATTGGTGCGCAACAGGTTCACGGGCGGGCGCAGACGTTGCACTCAGCCACGCTGAGCCAGGAAGGCGACGTCGACGATCTCACCGGTACGAATCTGCTCGGCGCCACTGGGAACCACAACCAGGCAATTGGCTTCGGCGAGCGTCGCCAACAAATGCGACGTTCCCGGGGCCCCGCCCAGCGCCTGCACGAGGTACTCACCGGTGTCCTGATCCCGCATCAGCTGACCGCGAAGGTAGCCCTTGCGCCCGGCCACCGACGTGATCGGCGACAGCGTGCGCGCCTGCACGATCCGGCGCATCGGCTGCCGCTTGCCCAGCGACAGCCGGATCAACGGGCGGACCATCACCTCGAAGACCACCAGCGCGCTGACCGGATTGGCCGGCAGCAGAAACGTCGGCACACCCTCGCGCCCCAGCTGCCCGAAGCCCTGGACGGATCCGGGATGCATGCCGACGCGGACCACCTCCATCTCGCCGAGCTCGGCCAGCACCGAGCGCACCGCCTCGGCGGCCGCGCCGCCGACCCCGCCGGCGATCACGACGACCTCGGCGCGATTGATCTGACCCTCGACGACCTCCCCCAGCTCTTTGGGGTCGTTGCTGACGATCCCGACGCGGTTGACCTCCGCCCCGGCATCGCGGCCCGCGGCCGCCAGCGCGTAGGAGTTGACGTCGTAGACCTGCCCGTTGCCCGGGGTCCGCGTGATGTCGACCAGCTCGCCGCCCACGGCCATCACCGACAACCGCGGGCGCGGGTGCACCAGCACCCGGTCCCGGCCGACCGCCGCCAGCAGCCCCACCTGGGCCGCGCCGATGATCGTTCCGGCGCGCACGGCAACGTCGCCGGGCTGCACGTCGTCCCCGGCGCGGCGCACATAGGCGCCCGACGGTGCGCCCCGCAGAATCCGCACCCGCGAGGTTCCGCCGTCGGTCCACCGCAGCGGCAGGACCGCGTCGGCCAGCGTGGGCAGCGGGGCGCCGGTGTGCACCCGGACGGCCTGGCGCGGCTGCAGCCGGCTGGGGGTACGGGCGCCGGCTTCGATGGTTCCCATCACCGGCAGGACCAGTCCGTCGCGGGCATCCTCGTCGGCGAGCGGCTCGCCGGCATCGTCGACACCCTCGGTTCCCAGCTCGCCCACGCCCAGCACGTCGACGCTGCGCACCGCGTAGCCGTCGATGGCGGCCTGGTCGAACCCGGGCAGCGGCCGTTCGGTGACGACCTCTTCGGCGCACATCAATCCCTGCGCCTCGGCGATGGCGACCCGTATCGGACGCGGGGCCACCGCGGCGGCCGTTATCCGGGCCAGCTGCTCCTCCACAGAACGCACAAGCGCGCCTCTCTGCCCTCAAGCCTGACGGGACCGTGCGTCGCCGGGCCCGCTACTGCTCGGTCAGGCCCAATCGCGCCACCAACCACCGCCGCAATTCCGGGCCGTAGTCGTCACGATCCAATGCAAAGTCAACCGCAGCCTTGAGGTAGCCGCCGGGATTTCCCAAGTCGTGTCGAGATCCGCGATGCACGACGACATGGACCGGATGGCCCTCTTTGATCAACAGCGCGATCGCGTCGGTCAGCTGGACTTCACCGCCGGCCCCGCGGTCGATCCGGCGCAGCGCATCGAAGACGGCGCGGTCGAGCACGTAACGGCCGGCCGCGGCATACATAGACGGCGCGTCCTCGGGCTTGGGCTTCTCGACCATCCCGTTGACCTTCAACACGTCCGGGTTGTCGCCGGGGCCCGGCTCGACGTCGAAAACCCCGTAGGCACTGATCTCTTCGGGCGTCACCTCGATGGCGCACAACACCGTGCCGCCGTAGTCGGCGCGCACCTTCGACATTGTCTCCAGCACGCCGGTCGGCAGCACCAGGTCGTCGGGCAGCAACACCATGACGGCGTCCTCGTCGGCCGCCAGCGTGGGCTCCACGCAGCTGATGGCGTGTCCCAAACCGAGCGGCTCGGCCTGCACGACGGACTCGACCTTGATCAGCTGCGGCGCCCGACGCACCTTGTCCAGCATGGCTTTCTTGCCGCGCGCCTCGAGCGTGCCCTCGAGCACCAGGTCCTCGACGAAATGCGCAACGACGCCGTCCTTGCCCTCGGAGGTGATGATCACCAGGCGCTCGGCGCCGGCGCCGGCAGCCTCGGCCGCGACCAGCTCGATGCCGGGCGTGTCGACGACGGGCAGCAGCTCCTTGGGCACCGTTTTCGTCGCCGGCAGGAAGCGCGTGCCCAGGCCGGCCGCGGGGACGATCGCCGTGAACGGCACCGGGACTTCTGGGCGTGACATCGTTCAAACGATAGCCCCCACGGAGTCTGCGGCCTTGTTGTGGCGGCGCGACAGGCCGGGCTGTCATCGTTGAGCCATGGCGACCCCGGGCAAGGCCGCGTTGCGGCAACGGCTGCTGGCGGCCAGGGAGCGGGTTGCCGAGGACGTTCGGGCCGCCGAGGCCCGGCTGCTCACCGAGCGGCTGGAGCCCGTGGTCAGCAATTGCAGCACCGTCTGCGCGTACGCACCCGTCGGCACCGAACCCGGCTCGATCGACATGCTGGACATGCTGGTGCGCCGGGGAGCGCGGGTGCTGCTGCCGATCGCGCGCACCACCGCCGACGGCACCCCGATGCGGCTGCGGTGGGGCGAATACCGGCCGGGCGCACTGGTTTCCGGCCGCTGGGGCCTACTCGAGCCGCCCGAGCCCTGGCTGCCGGAGTCGGCCCTGGCCGAGGCCACCCTGGTGATCGTCCCGGCGCTGGCGGTCGACCGTCGCGGCGCGCGGCTGGGCCGCGGCCGCGGCTTCTACGACCGCTCGCTGGACGGCCGGAACCCGCAAGCACAGCTGATCGCGATGGTGCGCGACACCGAGTTCCTCGACGAGTTGCCCGCCGAGCCGCACGACGTGCCGATGACCCATGCACTCACGCCGGGGGGTGGTCTCGTCGCGCTGCCTCCCACCAGGGAATGAGACACTTCACAGGGTGGTTCTAGCACTTGAGCATGTAGAGTGCTAACCAGGCTTACATTCACGGAGGTTACAAGTGCCGACCTACAGCTATGAATGCACCGAGTGCGGCAACCGCTTCGACATCGTGCAGGCCTTCACCGACGACGCGCTGACGACATGCGAGAAGTGCTCCGGACGGCTGCGCAAGCTGTTCAACTCCGTCGGCATCGTGTTCAAGGGCAGCGGCTTCTATCGCACCGACAGCCGTGAGGCCGGCCAGAAGGCGAAGACGTCGACCAATGGCTCGTCCACCAGCGACTCCGGGTCGAGTACGGCCTCGGGCGACAAGAACGGGTCGAGTTCGGCGTCGAGCGAGAAGAACGGCTCGAGCGAGAAGTCCAGCACGAGCTCCACGCCGTCCACCGCGGCCGCCTCGACCTAACGGTTATCCACAGCCGGGTTTCGCCGACGCCATCGTCCGCGCGGCGCTGCGCCTAGCGTTGCCGCGTGGGCCACTCATCACTGAATCCGACGCTATGGCACCGGTTGTCGGCGTCGTTGCGACCGGACTGGACGCGGACGGTGCTCGCGCGCCGCGTCGCCGCGGGCGGACTCGTGGTGCTGGCCGGCGGCGCGGCGCTGCGTTCGAATCCTGACGGTGACCGCGTCGACGTCGTCGTGGCCTCCCGGGACCTCACGCCCGGCGCAGCGTTGACCCCCGATGACCTCCGGATCGAAAAACGTTTGGCCGCAACGGTTCCCGACGGATCTCAAGCAAACCTCGCCGCCGTGGTCGGCGCCATGCTGGCCAGTCCGACGCGGCGGGGCGAGGTACTCACTGACGTTCGGGTGCTGGGCAGCCGGCTAGCCGAATCGACGGCCGGTCCCGGCGCCCGCATCGTGCCGCTGCACCTGGCCGACAGCGCCCTGATCGACCTGCTGCGGGTCGGCGACGTCGTCGACGTGCTGACCGCCCCGGCCACCGACACACCGGCGGGGACTCCGGCAGTCACCAAAGTGGTAGCAACCGACGCCGTGGTCGTGCTCGTTTCTGCGAAGCAGAAGGTCCAGGCTGCGGACAGCGACCGCGTCGTGTTGGTTGCGTTGCCGGCTCGCGTAGCGAACACGGTGGCAGGCTCGGCGCTGGGTCAAGCGGTAACCCTCACCCTGCACTGAGCGGTGTCGAGATCAGGCGGCTGAGTCCTGGGGGCTGGCACAGTACTTGCACTTGTGCGCGGCCTCGGGGATGTCGGACATGCACTCCTGGCATGCCTTGGTCGAGGGTTCCTCCCCGAACACGGTGACCCCACGGCGGGCCTGGATGTGCCTGTAGGGCACGACGATCATGAAGTAGACGGCCGTCATGAAGACGATGAAGTAGATGATCGCCGAGATGAACGATCCGATGTCGAGGAAGGTCGCCTTGTTGCCTTCCTCGCCGAGCTGCCAACCCAATCCGAACTTGGTACCTGGCTGCACCGCCGCGACCAGCGGATTGATCACGCTGTCGGTGAAGGCCTTGACCAGGTTCGAGAAGGCCAGGGCCACAACCAGACCGATGGCCACGGTGATCACGTCACCGCGCATCACGAAACTCTTGAACCCCTTGAACACGTGCACACCTCCCGTACTGCCCGTTGCGAGGCAACATGACGCCGCCCGAGAAGACGGTACGTTCATTTGTGCGCGATCACACATTTCCCGGACGATTGGTCATCAAAGGTTGACCGCGCCGTGACGCCGGCAAACGTAAAACCTCGGTCGAATGTTCTCAACCGTGGTGTGGGGGCACGTTCTCGCGCAACCACTGCTCGTGCTCGTCGATATCCGAGTCGGGCTCGTCCGTTGACCTCTGAGCCGATTCGGCGCCGAAGACCGAGCCCTCCTCCTGCCGGTCGTGACCGGAGGGTCTGCTCGCAGCGGAACCTCGAGACAACCGGTTAGATCTCCAGGCTCGACAGCTGCCCGATGATCTGCGCGGCAAGCGGATTCAGCGTCGCCATCCCGTCGCGCACCGCGTAACGGGAGCCGGCGAGATTGACCACCAGCGTGCTTCCGGACACGCCGGCGAGCCCGCGTGACAACCCGGCGTCGATGATTCCCGCGGCGAGCCCCGAGGCGCGGATGGCCTCGGCGATGCCCAGGATCTCGCGGTCCAGGATGTCGCGGGTGGCCTCCGGCGCGACGTCGCGCGGCGTGACACCCGTGCCGCCGACCGAAACCACCAGGTCCACCCCGCCGATCACCGCCGTGTTCAGCGCGTTGCGGATCTCGACCTCGTCGGCCGCGACCGCCACAACACCGTCGACGACGAATCCCGCCTCGGTCAGCAGCTCGGTGACCAGCGGCCCACTGTGATCCTCGTCCCCGTGGGCGGTGCGATCGTCGACCACCACGACAAGAGCCCGGCCGACTACCAACTCCGCACCCGTTTCCATGGGTGACACCGTATATCCGAGCTCCGACAGCGGTTCATCGACTCTCATCACTGATCCGCCTTGCCAAGCGTGACCGGCACGGTGCGGCTGCCACCGCCGGGATCCTGGAAGGTCAGCGACACTTTGTCGCCCGGCGCCTTGGACCGCACGGCGGCGACCAACGCGTCGGCATTGTTGATCGGGCGGTCGTCGACCTTGGTCACGGTCACGCCCTTGGGCACTCCGGCGGTCGCGGCGGCGCCGCCCTGCACGACGTCGACGACCTTGGCGCCCGGGGTGGCCTTGTCACTGGTCACCTGGACACCGAGCGAGGCATGGGTGGCCTTGCCGGTGCTGATCAACTCGTCGGCGATGCGCTTGGCCTGGTCGACCGGAATCGCGAAGCCCAGGCCGATCGATCCGCTCTGGGCGTCGGGAGAATCGGCGCCCAGGGTGGCGATCGCCGAGTTAACGCCGACCAGCTGACCCTGCATGTTGACCAACGCGCCGCCGGAGTTACCCGGGTTGATCGCGGCGTCGGTCTGAATCGCGTCCAGCACCGTGTTCTGGTTGCCCGACTCGCCGGTCGTGGATACCGGTCGGTTCATCGCGCTGATGATTCCGGTGGTCACCGTGCCCGATAGGCCCAGCGGTGACCCGATCGCCACCACCGGCTGGCCCACCCGCAGATCCGATGAGGAGCCCATCGAAATCGGCGTGAGCCCCGACGTGCCCTGCACCCGGATCACCGCGATGTCGCTGGTGGGATCGGCGCCGAGCACCGTGAACGGCGCGGTGCGGCCGTCGGAGAAGGTCACCGTCGTCTTGGGCGGCGGACCACCGGCGGGTCCGCCCGGCCCGCCCGGGGCGTTCGGGCCGTTCGGCGGCTTGGCCGCGGCGGCGACGACGTGGTTGTTCGTCAGGATCAACCCATCCGCCGACAGGACGATGCCGGAGCCCTCTTCGGAGGCGCGGCCCATGTCCGTCTCCAACATGACGACGCTGGGCACCACCTTGGCGGCGACCTGTTCGACGCTGCCGGGCGGCATGTTCGCGGCCGGGATGCTGGGCGCGGCCCCCGGGATCAGTCCGGTGCCGCCGCCGCTCGCGGAGTGCGTGCCCAGCTCGACGACCGTGGCGGCGGCACCGCCGATGCCGGCCGACACCACCGCGATCGCGACCGCCCCGACCGTCAATAGGCCCGCGCGCGAACGCTTTTGGGGTGGGGGCGGCATCGGGGGCAGCATCCCGATCGGGCCGGTACCGGTCCCCCCGGGAATCGGGCCCCCACCCGTCCCCCCGGGTATCCGGCCCGGCCCGGTGCCGCCGGGTATGGGGCCCGGCCCGGTGCCGCCGAACGGCTCGTAGGGCTGACGGAACTGCGTGGTCTGCGTCGGCTGCGAGGGCTGCGACGGCTGATACCGCCAATCCAACTGCTGGTTGTACGGCGGCTGCTGCCCCTGGGCATAAGCGGGGGGCACAGGCTGATTAGGCGCGCGGTATCCCGGCTGCTGCGGCGGTGGCGAATACCTCGGGTCATTCGTCATGTCGCTAAGTCGCTCTTCCTCTAATTGGGCGTATGTCGGCTCGACTTGGCTCGATTTCCAACAGTAACTGCAACTACCTTGCCTGCGCCGACTGAGAGTCCACTGAGATAACGTTCGCCGAACCCCGAGAGTTCGCGCCGTTGCCAGGCACCGTCACGGCGGAGTCGGTCGTGGCATCGGAAGCGGGCGGGGGTTCCGTCGAAACCGGCATCGGCCGGCCAGGGAGCAGCACGTAAATCGATGTTCCCGGCGGCTGTCCTCCCGAAACCGTGTCTTCGATACGCAGCAACCCACCGTGGTTGAGGACCACCTTCTTGACGATCGCCAGCCCCAATCCCGAACCGGGCATCGCCCGCGCCGTCGTCGACCGGTAGAAGCGCTCGAACACCAAGCGACGCTCGTGCGGCGGGATGCCCGGCCCACGGTCGGAGACCACCAGCTCGGCGTGCGAGGGGTCGAGTTGGCGCATCGTGACACCGACACGACCGCCGGGCGGGCTCCACTTCGCCGCGTTGTCCATGAGGTTCAACGCCGCCCGCGACAACCCGGCGGCGTCGCCGTAGACCTGCCAGCCGATCACGTCGACGTCGAAGTGAATGTCGTTGCGCCGCCGCCTGACTCGCTCAAGGCTGCGATCGATGACCTCGGACATGTCGACGGTCTCGTGCACCACCTGGCCGGCGTCGTCCCGGGTTAGGTCCACCAAATCGCCCACCAGCGTGGACAATTCCTCGATCTGCGCGAGCACGTCGGCCCGCAGGTCGACCATCTCCTGCTCCGGCAGCCGCGGCGCCCCCGGCTCCATCGAGGCCATCAGCAGCTCGACGTTGGTACGCAGCGAGGTCAGCGGGGTGCGCAATTCGTGGCCGGCGTCGGTGACCAGCCGCGCCTGGTTCTCCCGCGACTCCGCCAACGCCCGCAGCATCAAGTTGAATGCCTCAGTGAGCCTTGCCAATTCGTCGCTGCCGAACACCGGGATGGGACGGAGGTCGTCGGTGCGGGCCACGCGTTCGGCCGCCTCGGTCAGCCGGGCCACCGGACGCAGACCGGCGCGGGTGACCATTCCCCCCGCCACCGCGGCCACCGCGACACCGATCCCCCCGACGATCAGCAGCACCCACCGCAGTTTGGTCATCACCGCTTCGGTCGGCTTGAGGCTCTTGGAGATCAGCAGCGAACTGCCGTTGGGCAGGTGGATGGCCAGGATCCGTTGGTCGGAGGCGGTGCGCCGCGACATGAACAAATCACCGCGGATCACGGCCTTCTCGGCCGCGCCGACCGGCAGCGTCTGGCCGGGCTGGTTGGCGGTGTAGATCGAGTGGCCCGGGTTCACCAGCATCGCGTTGACATCGGAATAGGCGGTGCCCTCGATGGCCTTGCCGGGGTCGGCGGCCAGCGATCCGCTGGTGATCAGCAGCTGCGCGCGGCTTTCCAACTGGTTGTCGATATCGCTGTAGAGCGCCGCCGAGATCACCGCGTAGACAGCGCATGCCATCAGCACGACGACCATCGCCACCATCGCCATCGCCAGCAGCATCACCCGCCAACGCAAGGACAACGAGCTGGTCGCTCGCAGCGGTGCGCGCCGGCGGTGGTGGAACCGGACCATCAGGGCGGCGTCTCCCGCAGGACGTAGCCAACCCCGCGCACCGTGTGGATCAGACGCGGCTCGCCATCGGCTTCGGTTTTGCGGCGCAGATAACCCACGTAGACCTCCAGCGCATTGCCCGAGGTGGGGAAGTCGAACCCCCACACCTCCTCGAGGATGCGGCTGCGGGTGAGCACCCTGCGTGGATTGGCGATCAGCATTTCCAGCAAGGCGAATTCGGTGCGGGTCAGGCTGATTCGGCGTTGTCCGCGGGTGACCTCGCGAGTCACCGGGTCCAGCGTCAGATCGGAGAACGTCATCGCGACCGACTCGGCGTCGTCGGGCTTGGTGCGGCGCAGCAGCGCCCGCATGCGCGCCAACAGTTCTTCGAGGGCGAACGGCTTGGGCAGATAGTCGTCGGCGCCGGCATCCAGGCCGGCCACCCGCTCGGAGATCGAATCGCGCGCAGTGAGCACCAGGATCGGCAGGTCGTCGCCCGTGCTGCGCAGTTGACGGCAGACCTCGAGACCGTCCAGCCGCGGCATCATCACATCCAGGACGAGCGCGTCGGGCCGGTCACTGGCAATCATGTGCAGGGCCTCGACCCCGTCATGGGCCAACTCGACCGAGTATCCATTGAACGAAAGCGACCTGCGCAGCGACTCGCGCACCGCGCGATCGTCGTCGACGACAAGAATCCGCACGGCCACTAGTTTCGTCCTAGCGTCTGAGAGCGGGCTGAGAGGCGCGCCGGTTTAGCCCGATCTCGTCACAGAGGTCACACCGGCATCTGCCCGGGAGGGGATGCCCTTTTGCCCGCCTCAGCGCGACAACTGCGCTAGACGCAGGAATTGTCGCTGTGAGGCGGGCGAATCGTGTGGCTGCCGGGCCAGATACGCATGTGGCAGCTGTGACGGCGCGACATTGGCGGTCGCGAAAACCCCTAGCGGCGGTCGAGGTCGATCAGACCGAGCCGGGCCGCCTTGAGCAGCCGACGGGGCAATTTGTGCTGCTGACCTGCCACCGTCACGCTCACGAGCTCGGTCTTGGTGGCCTTCCACTGGGCGCGGCGGCTTCGGGTGTTCGCGCGCGACATCCTGCGCTTGGGTGTGGCCATGGTCGGGCCTTACTCCTTGATCGGGGTTCGGGTCGGTCGGCCGAATGGCGACGATTGCCCATCAGAATAGTCGCTGGCCTGCTGGGCGCCAAAACGGCGGCCGCCGGAGCTTCCTGTCTTTCGGGAGCCGAGGCGGCCGGAGCATGCTGGTATTCACGCTGCTGTCGGCGTCCGGCTATGCTGACCTACCGGTTGGTTGGCTCGATCCCATCGAAGGGAGTGTGTGCATGGTCTCTCGCGCCGGCCCCGTCCGGATCGCGAACTGCTCGGGCTTCTACGGCGACCGGCTTTCGGCGATGCGCGAAATGCTCACCGGCGGAGACGTCGACTACCTGACCGGCGACTACTTGGCCGAGCTCACCATGCTCATCCTGGGCCGCGACCGGATGAAACACCCCGAACGCGGCTATGCGAAGACCTTCCTGACCCAACTCGAGGACTGCCTCGGCGAGGCGTGCGACCGCGGGGTGCGCATCGTCGCCAACGCCGGCGGACTCAACCCCGCCGGGCTCGCCGACGCGGTCCGCGCGCTGGCCGAGCGCCTCGGCATCGCGGCCCGGGTCGCCCACGTCGAGGGCGACGACCTGCAGCCGCGCGCGGCCGAGCTGGGGCTGGGCGCACCGCTGACCGCGAACGCCTACCTGGGCGCGTGGGGCATCGCCGACTGCCTCGACCACGGAGCCGACGTCGTGGTGACCGGGCGCGTCACCGACGCCTCGGTGATCGTCGGGGCCGCCGCCGCGCATTTCGGCTGGGGCCGCACCGACTACAACGAACTCGCCGGCGCCGTGGTGGCCGGCCACGTCATCGAATGCGGCATCCAGGCCACCGGCGGCAACTACGCGTTCTTCACCGAAGTGCCCGACCTCACCTATGCCGGCTTCCCCCTTGCCGAGGTCAATGCGGACGGGTCGTCGGTGATCACCAAACACCCCGGGACCGGCGGCCTGGTGAGCGTCGACACCGTCACCGCCCAGCTGCTCTACGAGATCACCGGCGCCCGCTACGCCAACCCCGACGTCACGGCCCGCATGGACAGCATCGAATTATCCGCCGACGGTCCCGACCGGGTGCGCATCAGCGGCGTGCTCGGCGAGCCACCGCCACCCACACTGAAGGTGTCGCTGAACAGCATCGGCGGGTTCCGCAACACCATGACGTTCGTGCTGACCGGCCTGGACATCGAGGCCAAGGCCGACTTGGTACGCCGCCAGCTCGAGGCCGCGCTCACCGTCAAACCCGCCGAACTGGAATGGACCCTGGCCCGCACCGACCACGCCGACGCCGACACCGAGGAAGCCGCCAGCGCGTTGCTGCGCTGCGTCGTCCGGGATCCCGATCCCGCCAACGTCGGACGCCAGTTCTCCTCGGCCGCAGTGGAATTAGCGCTCGCCAGCTATCCCGGATTCACCGTGACCGCCCCGCCGGGCGACGGCCAGGTCTACGGCGTCTTCACACCCGGCTATGTCGACGCCACCCAGGTGTCGCACGTCGCGGTGCACGCCGACGGCAGTCGCACCGACATCGCCTGCGCCACTGAGACTTTGGAGCTGGCATCCGCCGGTCCCCCGCCGCTACCGGACCCGCTGCCGACCGGCCCGACGCGGCGGCTGCCGCTGGGCCGGATCGCCGGTGCACGCAGCGGCGACAAGGGCGGCTCGGCGAACGTCGGCGTCTGGGTGCGCACCGACGAACAGTGGCGCTGGCTGGCCAACACGCTGACCGTCGAACTGTTCAAGGACCTGCTGCCCGAGGCCGCCGACTTCGACGTCACCCGCCATGTGCTGCCCAACCTGCGCGCGGTCAACTTCGTCGTCGAGGGCATCCTGGGTCAGGGAGTCGCCTATCAAGCGCGCTTCGATCCTCAGGCAAAAGGACTGGGCGAATGGCTGCGCAGCCGCTACGTCGACATCCCGACAGTGTTGTTGTGAAAGGGCTGCTGTGAATATCTGGACCACGCCGGAGCGCGAACAGCTGCGAAAGACGGTGCGCTCCTTCGCAGAACGCGAGATCCTGCCCAACGTCGACGAGTGGGAGCGCACCGGCGACCTGCCGCGCGAGCTGCACCGTCGCGCCGGAGCGGCCGGGCTGCTCGGCGCCGGCTTTCCCGAGGCGGTCGGGGGCGGTGGCGGGGACGGCGCCGACGCGGTGGTCATCTGCGAAGAGATGCATCAGGCCGGCACGCCCGGCGGCGTCTACGCGTCGCTGTTCACGTGTGGAATCGCGGTGCCGCACATGATCGCCTCCGGCGACGAGCGGCTGATCGATGAGTTTGTCCGGCCGACGCTGGCCGGCGAGAAGATCGGATCGCTGGCCATCACCGAGCCCGGCGGCGGCTCGGACGTGGGGCACCTGCGCACCAGCGCGGCGTTGGACGGCGACCACTACGTGGTCAACGGGGCGAAAACCTACATCACCTCCGGGGTGCGCGCCGACTACGTCGTCACCGCGGTGCGCACCGGCGGACCCGGCGCGGCCGGGGTTTCCCTGCTCCTGGTCGAGAAGGGCACGCCCGGTTTCGAGGTGACCCGCAAGCTGGACAAGATGGGCTGGCGGTCCTCCGACACCGCCGAGCTGTCCTACACGGACGTGCGAGTGCCCCGGGCCAACCTCGTCGGCGCCGAACACAGCGGATTCGCACAGATCGCGCAGGCCTTCGTCGCCGAGCGGATCGGCCTTGCCGCGCAGGCGTATTCGAGCGCGCAGCGGTGTCTGGACCTGACCGTGCAGTGGTGCCGCGACCGGGAGACGTTCGGCCGCCCGCTGATATCGCGCCAGTCGGTGCAGAACACGCTGGCCGAGATGGCCCGGCGCATCGACGTCGCCCGGGTCTACTCACGCCATGTGGTGGAGCGCCAATTGGCCGGCGAGACCAACCTGATCGCTTCCGTGTGCTTCGCCAAGAACACCGCCGTCGAGGCCGGGGAATGGGTTGCCAACCAAGCCGTTCAGCTGTTCGGCGGCATGGGCTACATGGCGGAATCCGAAGTCGAACGCCAGTACCGGGACATGAGGATCCTGGGCATCGGCGGCGGAACCACCGAAATCCTCACCGCATTGGCCGCCAAGACCCTGGGATTCCAATCATGACGGTATTGAAGTCCACCCTCGACCCGAAGGCCGACACTTATGCCGAGGCGGCGTCGGCCGCGAACGCGAAGCTGACCGAGATCGAGGCCGAGCTCGCCAAAGCGCTTGGGGGCGGCGGCCCCAAGTATGTCGAGCGTCATCACGCCCGCGGCAAGCTGACCGCCCGGGAACGCATCGAGCTGCTCGTCGACCCGGACTCCCCGTTCCTGGAACTTAGTCCACTGGCCGCCTACGGCAGTGCCTTTCAGATCGGCGCCAGCACGGTCACCGGCATCGGCGCGGTGTCCGGCGTGGAATGCATGATCGTCGCCAACGACCCCACGGTCAAAGGCGGCACCAGCAATCCGTGGACGCTCAAGAAGATACTGCGGGCCAACCAAATCGCCTTCGAGAACCGGCTTCCCGTCGTCTCGCTCGTCGAATCCGGCGGTGCGGATCTGCCGACGCAGAAGGAAATCTTCATCCCCGGCGGGCGGATGTTCCGGGATCTCACCCGGCTCTCGGCGGCCGGGATCCCCACCATCGCGCTGGTGTTCGGCAACTCCACCGCGGGCGGCGCCTACGTCCCCGGCATGTCCGACCACGTGGTCATGATCAAGGAACGCTCGAAGGTCTTCCTCGCCGGCCCGCCGCTGGTCAAGATGGCCACCGGCGAGGAATCCGACGACGAGTCGCTGGGCGGCGCCGAAATGCATGCCCGCACATCGGGTTTGGCCGACTACTTCGCCGTCGACGAGCTGGACGCGCTGCGGATCGGGCGGCGCATCGTCGCCCGGCTCAACTGGGTCAAACAGGGCCCGGCGCCCGGGCCCGTGACCGAGCCGCTGTTCGACGCCGAGGAGCTGATCGGCATCATGCCGCCGGATCTGCGCATCCCGTTCGACCCACGCGAGGTGATCGCCCGCATCGTCGACGGCTCCGAATTCGACGAGTTCAAACCGTTGTACGGGTCCTCGCTGGTGACCGGCTGGGCGCGGCTGCACGGCTACCCGCTGGGCATCCTGGCCAACGCGCGCGGCATCCTGTTCAGCGAGGAGTCGCAGAAGGCCACCCAGTTCATCCAGCTCGCCAACCGCTCGGACACGCCATTGTTGTTCCTGCACAACACCACCGGCTACATGGTGGGCAAGGACTACGAAGAAGGCGGCATGATCAAACACGGCTCGATGATGATCAACGCCGTCTCCAATTCGACCGTCCCGCACATCTCGTTGCTGATCGGCGCGTCCTACGGCGCCGGGCACTACGGCATGTGCGGGCGGGCCTACGATCCCCGCTTCCTCTTCGCCTGGCCCAGCGCCAAGGCCGCGGTGATGGGCGGCGCCCAGCTCTCCGGCGTGCTGTCGATCGTGGCGCGCGCGGCCGCCCAGGCCCGCGGGGATCAGGTCGACGAGGAAGCCGACGCCGCGATGCGCGCCGCGGTCGAAGGGCAGATCGAGGCCGAGTCACTGCCCTTGGTGCTGTCCGGGATGCTCTACGACGACGGCGTCATCGACCCGCGCGACACCCGCACGGTACTGGGAATGTGTTTGTCCGCCATCGCCAATGGCCCGATCAAAGGGACGTCGAACTTCGGCGTCTTCCGGATGTGAGCCTCATGGGAATCACTCGAGTGCTGGTTGCCAACCGCGGCGAGATCGCCCGGCGGGTCTTCGCCACCTGTCGGCGGCTCGGCCTGGGCACCGTCGCCGTTTACACCGAACCCGACGACACTGCCCCGCACGTCGCCGAGGCCGACGCGCGGGTACGGCTGCCCAAGACCAATGACTACCTGAACGCCGACGCCATCATCGCCGCGGCCCGCGCCGCCGGAGCCGACGCCGTACACCCCGGCTACGGATTCCTTTCCGAGAACGCCGAATTCGCGGCCGCCGTGCAAGAGGCCGGCCTGACCTGGGTCGGGCCGCCGGTGGACGCGGTGCGCGCGATGGGCTCGAAGATCGAGGCCAAGAAGCTGATGGCCGCCGCCGGTGTCCCGGTCCTCGACGAACTCGATCCCGACACCGTCACCGAGGACCAGCTGCCGGTGCTGGTCAAGGCGTCCGCGGGCGGCGGCGGCCGCGGCATGCGAGTGGTTCGCGAATTGTCGGCGCTGCCAGGCGAAGTCGCCGCGGCGCAGCGCGAAGCACAATCCGCGTTCGGCGACCCCACTGTCTTCTGCGAGCGCTACCTGCCCACCGGACACCACGTCGAGGTTCAGGTCATCGCCGACACTCACGGCACCGTCTGGGCCGTCGGGGAACGGGAGTGCTCGATCCAGCGTCGCCACCAAAAGATCATCGAAGAGGCGCCGTCGCCGTTGGTCGAGCGCACGCCGGGCATGCGCGCCAAGCTGTTCGACGCGGCCCGGCTGGCAGCCGGCGCCATCGGTTACACCGGTGCCGGGACGGTGGAGTTCCTCGCCGACGACGAAGGCGACTTCTACTTCCTGGAGATGAACACCCGGCTGCAGGTCGAGCACCCGGTCACCGAAGAGACCACCGGACTGGACCTGGTCGAGCTGCAGCTCGGGGTCGCCGAAGGCGGTCGACTCGATGCCGAACCCCCAGGGGGCCAAGGGTATTCGATCGAGGCCCGGCTCTACGCCGAGGATCCGGCGCACGGCTGGCAGCCGCAGGCCGGCGAGGTGCACACGATCGACGTGCCCTCGGTCGCAGCCGAGTTCGGCTCGCTGGGACGACGAACCGGGATCCGGTTGGACTCCGGCATCGTCGCCGGCTCGACGGTGTCGATCTACTACGACCCGATGCTGGCCAAAGTCATCTCGTACGCACCGACGCGACGTCAGTCCGCGTTGGTGCTCGCCGATGCGCTGGCCCGCGCCCGCCTGCACGGCCTGCGCACCAATCGCGAGCTCCTGGTGAACGTGCTTCGCCATCCGGCTTTTCTCGACGGCGCCACCGACACGGCGTTTTTCGACACGCACGGCCTGGCCGAGCTGTCCGCCCCGCTGGCCGACGACGCGACGGTCCGGTTGTCCGCGATTGCCGCCGCGCTCGCCGACGCCGCGCACAATCGCGCGACGGCCGACGTGTTCCCGTCGATCCCGGGCGGCTGGCGCAATCTGGCCTCCGGCTTCCAGGTCAAGAGCTACCGCGACGACGCCGACACCGAGCACCGGGTCGAATACCGGTTCACCAGAACCGGATTGGTGCTCGCGGGAGACGAGGCCGTGGGGTTGGTCTCGGCGACGCAAGATGAGGTCGTGCTGTCCGACGCCGCGGGTGTGGCCTGCAGTTTCGCGGTCGCGCGCTACGGCCACGACATCCACGTCGATTCCGCGCGCGGGCCCGTTCACTTAATCGCGCTGCCACGGTTCCCCGAACCCGGCTCGGCCGTCGAGCAGGGATCCCTGGTAGCCCCGATGCCCGGCAACGTCATCCGCCTCGGTGCCGCGGTCGGCGAGGCCGTCACCGCGGGTCAGCCCCTGATCTGGCTGGAGGCGATGAAGATGGAGCACACCATCACCGCACCGACCGACGGCGTGCTCACCCAGCTCGACGTCACAGCCGGTCAGCAAGTCGAAGTCGGCGCAGTCCTCGCGCGAGTGGAGGCGCCGTCCCAAGAAGGAGATCCGAAATGACCGATACCAGCTTCATCGAGAGCGAGGAGCGCCAGGCGCTGCGCAAGTCTGTGGCCGCGTGCGCGTCTGGCTACGGCGCCGAGTACTACCTGAAGAAGGCGCGCGCTCACGAGCACACCGACGAGTTATGGTCCGAGGCAGGCAAACTCGGCTTTCTCGGGGTGAACCTGCCCGAGGAGTACGGCGGTGGCGGCGCCGGTATGTACGAGCTGTCGCTGGTGATGGAGGAGATGGCCGCCGCGGGCAGCGCACTGCTGCTGATGGTGGTATCGCCGGCCATCAACGGCACGATCATCAGCAAGTTCGGTACCGAGGAGCAGAAGAAGCGCTGGATTCCCGCCATCGCGGACGGCTCGCTGACGATGGCCTTCGCCATCACCGAACCGGACGCCGGATCCAACTCGCACAAGATCATCACCACCGCCCGTCGCGACGGCAGCGACTGGATTCTCAAGGGCCAGAAGGTCTTCATCTCCGGCATCGACCAAGCGCAGGCCGTACTGGTGGTGGCCCGCACCGAGGAGGCCAAGACGGGCAAGCTGCGGCCGGCGCTGTTCGTGGTACCCACCGATGCTCCGGGCTTTACCTATACCCCCATCGACATGGAGCTGATCAGCCCCGAACGACAGTTCCAGGTCTTCCTCGATGACGTCCGGCTGCCGTCGGATGCGCTCGTCGGGGCCGAGGACGCCGCCATCGCACAGCTTTTCGCGGGCCTGAACCCCGAGCGGATCATGGGTGCGGCCAGCTCGGTGGGCATGGGGCGGTTCGCGCTGGAGAAGGCCGTCGACTACGTCAAGACGCGTAAGGTCTGGTCCACCCCGATCGGCGCGCACCAGGGACTGTCACATCCGTTGGCGCAGTGCCACATTGAGGTCCAGCTCGCCAAGCTGATGATGCAGAAGGCGGCGACGCTCTACGACAGCGGCGACGACATGGGCGCGGCCGAAGCCGCCAATATGGCCAAATACGCTGCGGCCGAGGCGGCCACGCGCTCGGTCGACCAGGCGGTGCAGTCGATGGGCGGCAACGGCCTGACGCAGGAATACGGAGTCGCCGCGATGCTGACGTCCGCCCGGCTGGGCCGGATCGCCCCGATCAGTCGCGAGATGGTGTTGAACTTCGTCGCGCAGACATCGCTGGGCCTGCCTCGGTCGTACTGATGGATGCCGTCGTCGAATATGCGGTCGACGGGCACGTCGTCCGGCTGACGCTGAACTCACCGCACAACCGAAACGCGTTGTCGGCCACGCTCGTCAGCCAGCTGCATCAGGGGCTGCGCGACGCCGCCGCGGACCCGGCGGTGCGGGCGGTGGTGCTTGGGCACACCGGCGGCACCTTCTGCGCGGGTGCCGACCTGAGCGAAGCCGGCGGCGGCGACCCCTTCGACATGGCCGCGGCCCGGGCCCGGGAATTGACCGCGTTATTGCGCGCCATCGTCGAGTCGCCACTGCCGGTGATCGCCGCGATCAACGGGCACGTCCGCGCCGGCGGGTTCGGGCTCGTCGGTGCGTGCGACATCGCGGTCGCGGGTCCGCGCAGCACCTTCGCGCTGACCGAGGCACGCATCGGTGTGGCGCCGGCGATCATCTCGCTGACGCTGCTGCCGAAGCTGTCGTCTCGGGCCGCCTCCCGCTACTACCTGACGGGCGAGACGTTCGACGCCGGCGAGGCCGCGGGGATCGGGTTGATCACCATGGCGGCCGACGACGTCGACGCGGCGATAGCGAAGGTGGTCGCCGACGTGACCCGCGGTTCGCCACAGGGTCTTGCGGCGTCGAAGGCGTTGACCACCGCGGCCGTGCTGGAAGGGTTCGATCGTGACGCTGAGCGGCTCTGCGAGGAGTCGGCGCGGCTGTTCGTCTCCGACGAGGCCCGCGAAGGGATGCTCGCGTTCCTGCAGAAACGTCCGCCTCGTTGGGCAAACGTCTAACGGCCCGCCGTCGCGACGAAAACGGCCCGACGATCGAGCGCGGCCGCGGCGGAAGATTGC